>CAMDWC010000160.1 GCA_945878825.1 Haliscomenobacter hydrossis DSM 1100 | reverse complement strand
AAATTCAGATGACCCCACAAAAGAATTACCTTTTCAAGGGATTTTTAGATGTAGCCCTCAAGGGGATATCAAGTTAATTACTGATAAATTGGCAAGACCAAATGGCATTGCCTTTTCGCCGGACGAAAAAATTATGTACGTTTCAAATTCTGAATTTCCGGCAAGCTGGCATGCTTTTTCCTTAGATGAAATGGGAAATATACTGAATGAGCGCATTTTCTTTGTTCCCGGTGATAACGAAGGGAAAGGTGCTCCCGATGGATTGAAAGTTGACCCACAAGGTAATGTTTGGGCAACCGGGCCGGGTGGATTGTGGATTTTTAGTCCTGAAGCTAAAGTCCTTGGAAGAATATTGACCGGTGAAGCTACCTCCAATTGCGCCTTCAATAAAGATTATTCGGTGCTGTTCCTAACCTGCGATGATTATATTATGAGAGTAAAACTTAAATAAAAATAATCAATAGACATGTGACCCCAAGGGGTCAGGCATGAAAAGGGTAAACTTTTTTTAGGACGGGTCAGAATCCTATCATCCGTGAAATCCAGTAATCCTTAAAATCCTGATTCAAAACCAAGTATTAGAGGTAAATTTATATTGAAATCTGATGGCGTTGGATGACCTAACAGTGGGACAGGTCAATGTGAATGAAAGCAAAATAAGTGGTGCTATAGCGCATACTAAGCTGGGAAGAATTAATTTTATCATCATAGGTGTGGCTGTTAATTGCCCTCCTATCCATAGCATAGTTGTGGTAACATCCCCGATGTAGCTCCAGGCACCACCCGCATTGGCAGCCAAAACAACCATACCTATAAAAAACATTCTGATTTGCTTATCGCTGATTAATTTCCCCAGCAATGAAACCATTACAATAGTGGTTGTAAGATTATCGAGTACTAAAGAAAGAAAAAATGTAAGAATGGAAATTGTCCAGAGTAGCTTGCGTACATCTGTGGTTTTTATTTTTTCCGTAATTACTTCAAATCCATCATGTGCATCAATGAGTTCAACAATAGTCATGGCTCCCAATAAAAAAAACAGTATTCCTGATATTTCTCCTAAATGTTCAGGCAGTTGCTCAGAAACCAGGTGTACATCGGCACCACCCATAATATAAATAGTCCAACACAATACCCCTGTAAGTAATGCGCTGGCGGTTTTGTTGATTTTGATTGAATGTTCATTATTGGCTATGGCGGCATAGCCAATAATGAACAAATAGCTATAAGCAAATTAATAAGTGTGTTATATAGATTAATAAATAGGAATAATTGTTAAACATTATCTGTTAAAGTAATTTCCACATCCTTAATTTTCCAATACCTTTTTGCGAGGTAAAAAAATACGGTGCCGCTGAATACTGCAAAATTCAAATCAACCAATGCCGTTGCAAACATGGTGTACAGAATAAATCCTAGCTGAATATTGCGGCTTTTATTAAGATACCATTTTCGTTTTAAATAAATAGTGAGGAACTCTCTTTCAAAAACATCCCACGCTGCCTTCAGTAACACTCCGATAAAAACAGCGGAGGTAACAATAGTCACATAGTCTTTAAATACCATAAACAACAAAAGAGCAATTACACCAGCCGATACTGCACCAAGCCTTGTTTTTGCCCCTTCTTTAAATAGCAATACCGAGCGGATTGTTGCCTGTGCACCGGGTATTCCCATTACAATAGCAGAAGCTATATTCGATAACCCCTGTCCGAAAAGCTCTTTGTTGTAATTTGATTTTTCTTTAGTTAGGTTGTCCATTATCAAAGCTGTAAGCAGGGAATCGAGATATCCCAATAATAAAAGTTGAAGGGCATACGGCAATGCCATCATGATGTACTCCCATTTTAAAATTTGCATTGAAGGGATATAGGAGATTGCAAGTGTTGCTAAATCAGAAATAGAACCACCATCACTGCCAAGTTTAATATGACCTACATTCATATTGAATACGGATGTAATTACTGTCATTATAATAATTGCAGAAAGCGTAGGCGGAATAAAAATCCTTATATTGTGCGGCAGTTTGAGTTTTTTCAAAATAACGGGAATCAGAAAAATAAGGAGCACTGTAGATAACGCAATCGCAATATTTGTTATTACTTCTCCATCTGGAGCAACTTTTCCTCCAAGCCCAAACACTACTTTGAACTGATCTAACCATATCAGCATTGCTATACCGCTCATAAATCCGAGTATAACAACTTGCGGAACATAAGAAATGTATTTTCCCAATCGCAAAATACTGGCTAATATCAGAAAAACTCCAAGCATTATAAATACGAGCGTAATAAACTGCTCTGCTAATATTTTATCCTGAAAACTTTCATAAGCAAAAGCAACAACTAATGACGAGACAGCTGTCATTGGACCTGTCGGGCCTGATACGCTCAATCGTGTGCCTCCAAATAGCCCTGTAATAATTGGAATTACAGCAGCGGCAATCATCCCTGCAAAAGCGCCACGTCCGGACATAATTCCAAATGCAGCGCCTAAGGCTAGTGCGGCAAAGCTTACGGTTAAACCCGCAAGTAAATCGGTAATAATTATTCGTTTATTCATAAAAATAAGTTTTTGTAAATTTTTAAAAAATTCAGGTTATCCTAAATGAGGAATTTGTTTTAGGATAATAATAATTCCTATACCCGAAAGCATTCCAAGTATTACGCTATTGGGGAAAAAGTAGCCTATAATGCCAAATCTTAAAATATTAAACACTATTTGAATGACACCGGCTAAAACCACCGCAACAAGAAATACCTCAAAGCTGCCAAGATCTTTGATAACCACAGCAACAATTGCTGCAAGTCCTGCTGCCAGACCAGATACTTTTAAATTTGAACCACTGAAGAGTCCGACTATTACGCCTCATATTATACCTGCTATTAAGCCCGACAAAAGTGGTGCACCAGAAGCTAATGCAATACCTAAACATAAATGTAAGGCTACAAAAAATATAACGATACTTGCAGGGAAATCGTTTCTTAGATTTTTAAAATTCATATTTCTTTTTTTATTTAAGCAAGAAATTTGTTTCCTCATAAAAACTTACCTGTCCTGTTGATAATTCATGCTTTCCGCCAATAATGCCAATTTCACCATTTTGTATCATGTGTTCAAGGATAGTACTTCTTTCCATGATAGCTTTTACGGTTCTTTTTACATTAATGGAAGCAACATTTTCTACAAAATCAGCATTTTTAGAGTTGCGATTATCTTTAGTTTCCACTTCGTCATCTACTGCGGGTCTTATTTTGGCAAGCAAGGCAGTTAAATTACCCATTTCGGCATGGTCACAAGCTCCTTTTACAGCACCACAATTGCTATGTCCTAAGACTATTATTATTTTTGAGCCAGCCAATTTACAGGCAAATTCCATGCTCCCTAAAATGTCTTCATTGACGATATTTCCAGCTATACGCACGCTAAAAATGTCACCAAGACCTTGGTCAAAAATAAGCTCAGCTGAAGTTCTGCTATCAATGCAGCTTAAAACCACAGCGAATGGATGTTGTCCATCTGATGTTTCATTTGCCTGTTGTAACAGGTTGCGATTTGCCTTTAAATTATTGACAAACCTCATGTTGCCTTCTTTTAGCAACTTCAAAGCCATTGCCGGTGTAATAGCCTCTTGTAATTCTTTTGTTAATGTCTTCATTATTTTATTATTATTTTATCGTTGTCGTTTTTAAACTTGCCACTAACGATAAACTTAAGTAAAATGAATTAAAAATTGAATGCAGATGACCGAATGTAATTGTCATCTTTAAAAGAATATAAAATAATTTAATTATTTGGAGGGGGAATGAATAAAGGAATGATATGATCAGAAATATAAATTAAAATGCGACTAAAATTATTTGTGGTATTGATATCTGTTGTCAAAAATGGAGCTTGTTTTTTACCCGAAAATCCCAATTTTTTAAACTCCGTTTCCTTTTCTTCCTTTTCCTTAGTTTCTTCTTCAATATCGTTTAACATATCAAAAGTAAAATAAGAAACCTCTTTGAAACCCCAAAGCGATGTCAAATCAACTTTAGAGAAAGTTAGGTTAAAAAAGATCCAATAAAAGATAAAGATTTTATACATAAAATAAATAATAGTAAAGCTACTAAACACTTTTAAATTAATTTAGTTCTAAAGTGTTTTTTTTTGTAAATTTACTTTAATAATATATGCTTAATGATGAAGAAGTTTTTGATATCAATAATGGTGCTATCTGTTTTTATAGATAGTTCTTTCGCCCAATCGGCACTTAATTATAGTCAGCTATTTCCTGGGGTTTCAACTGTTTCCGAAGTTGGTTTTAATCAAGTTAAACTGCAAAGAATTGACGCTGGATTTCAGGAATTAATAGCAAGAGAACAAATACCTGGCGCAGTGGCGCTGGTAATCAGAAATGGTAAAGTGGTTTATGAAAAGGCCTTTGGTATTGCCGATCCAAAAACCAACAGGTCTTATAAGGTTGATGATATTTTTAGAATAGCTTCCATGAGTAAGGCCATTACATCAACGGCAGCAATGATTTTATATGAACAGGGCAAATTTAATCTGGATGATCCTATTTCAAAATGGATTCCAGCTTTTAAAAACATGACTATTCTGTCCTCCTATAATGAAAAGGACACAACATATACAACAGTGCCTGCTACCAGGCAAATAACAGTTAGACAGCTTTTTACCCATACTTCCGGCTTGTCTTATGGCAGAATTTCCGGCGACGTACGATTTCATGCCATTGCTGCTAAAGCTGGAATAACAGAACTCTATACTACTGATAAGGTTTCTTTAGCTGAAAATATAAATAAACTGGCATCCATTCCGCTCGTGTCCCAACCAGGAGAAAAATATAATTATGCCATGGGATTAGATGTTTTAGGATATCTGATTGAATTATGGTCTGGTCAAAAATTTGATGTTTTTCTAAAAGAAAATTTATTTCTACCATTAGGTATGAAAGATGCCTGTTTCTATCTGCCTGAAAGTAAAGTAGATAGATTGGTTCCCGTGCTTAAGCCCGCTTCAAATGGAAAGGGATGGGAAAAATATACAGGAACTTACTACGATGCGGATTATCCGGTAAAGGGAGCTAAAACGTGGTTTAGCGGTGGGGCTGGCTTGAGTTGTACAGCTCGTGATTATGCGCTTTTTCTCCAGATGTTACTGAATAATGGATTTGCTAATGGAAAAAGAGTTTTGAGTCCATATTCCGTTTTCTTGCTAACTGCAGCTAATCAAACACCTGATTTAACGCCTACAGATAAAAGTGAACAATTTAATAGCCTTGGTTTTGGAGTTATTACTTCTCTCGGGGAAGAACGAGGAAATGGTTACAAAGGTCGATTCTCATGGGGTGGCTATTTTAACACCAATTATTGGGCCGATCCTAAAACGGGAACGATTATGGTTCTCTTAAAACAAACCCGTTTTGCTCCCGACAATGGTTCCGCAAATCTATTTACCAGATGGATAACTGCCGCTATGGAATAATTAATGTTTATTAAAATTACCCTGAGTGATTTCAGTTTTAATTCCGACGTTCAATACTGATGTTTCTCCTTTGGTAGATTTTCTTCTGAAGCTTAATGATTGTTCATCCTTTAAAATGGAGATTATCATTTGGGATGATGCATCTAACATTGCTTCTTTGGATCAATTTGATAATGAAAACATCTCATTTTTTAAATCTCCCGTTAATATGGGGCGATCAAAAACCAGAGAATTTCTTGCTGAAAAAGCAAAATATCCTTATTTACTTTTCCTGGATGCCGATGTTTTACCCGTTTCAACTCTTTTCATACCTCAATACCTCCAGTATGCTTCTGAAGATTCTGTTTTAGTCGGAGGTATAAAGTACGAAAGCGAAAAACCTGAAAGCAAACGATATTTTCGTTGGTTTTACGGGAAAGCAAGGGAGGAAATTTTAGTAGAAAATAGACTAAAAAACCCTTACGATCACTTTATGACGGGAAATTTCCTGGTGCCAAAATCAATATTTTTACAGTTCCCTTTGCACGATGTTATCAAAGGTTATGGACATGAAGATACCCTCCTTGGGTACAAATTTCAACAGGCAGGTATCCCAATAAGGCATATTGATAATCCCGTTTTTCACCTGGGATTAGAGGAAAATGAGGTTTTTTTTGCCAAAAGTAAAGAAGCAGTTTCCTCTTTATTGCGATTAAAGCAATTGGGATTTTATGTTCCGTCAAAAATTCTAATTAGCTATAATTTATTGGAAAGAATGAATCTCATTACCCTTTGTGCAGTGTTTTATCCGGTTTTTAAAAGCAGATTATTGAAAAATTATATTTTTTCGGGGAATGTTTTTTCTTTGTTTTTATTTGATTTATCCCGATTGTTCTATTTCTGTACATTGTCCCTTAAAAGAGGGAAATAAGTTGCAAATTCGGCGATAAGCTTCTTTTCTTCTTTTTCCCAAATGAAACTTTCTGCCGCCTGCTCCGCCGCATACACCATATTTTTATATTGGCTTTCATTTTCCCATATATTTTCAATAATAGCAACGAATGCTGCGGTTTCCATTTTTTCTAAAAGAGCAATACTTTCATTTTCATTGGCCAATATGCTATATTCAGGAAAATCGATATGAATAGCAGGTAATCTGGCTTGAATATAATCAAAGGTTTTATTGGCTAAAGAATAATAGTAACTTAAACTGTTGTTTTCTAATAGATTAATTCCTATCCAGGCATCTTTTGCTATATCGGTTAAATCCTCAGGTTGAATCATTCCTTTGAAAATTACCTGTTTTTCAAGTCCCAATTCTTTGGTTAAAGCTTTTAAATCGTCTGATATATCACCGTCTCCTGCCAATATTAAGGTCCAGCTTGGCAGTTCTCTCATAGATTTTATCAGAAATTCAACACCTCTTCCCTGGTGAAGCATTCCCTGGTAATATATCCATTTATTTTTCCTCCGTTGTTCTATATCTATCGTATCAATGGACTTTTTAAAAGGTACATTTCTTATGGTTACAAAGTTTACACTATATTTTACAGATAAATAATGAGCGAGAGATTCACTGACAGTCATAGAAAATGTGGCAGCGGGAATGGCAGTTTTACCAACCATTTCCCATATCCATTTTTTAATTTTATGGTTTTG
>CAMDWC010000159.1 GCA_945878825.1 Haliscomenobacter hydrossis DSM 1100 | reverse complement strand
CGCTTGATTTTTCCTGACCCTGTTACTGAGAATCTCTTCTTAGCACTAGAGTGGGTTTTCATTTTTGGCATGATTGTTTTTTTTTCAGTTGGCAAATATAGACAAATTCATTTAATTCGCGATAAAACGATCATTTATTTTTTGCGCTTAGGAGATACCATGACAATCATTCTACGTCCTTCCAGTTTTGGTAAAGCTTCCGGCGCACCATATTCTTCCAGTTCCTTTAAGAAACGCAATAAAAGAAGCTCCCCACGGTCTTTGAATACAATGGTCCTTCCTCTGAAATTTACGTAAGCCTTTACTTTAGCATTCTCCTCCAAAAAGGTCTTTGCATGGCGTACTTTAAACTCAAAGTCATGGTCATCGGTATTAGGGCCGAAACGGATTTCCTTAATAACGGTTTTGGCAGCTTTTGACTTGATCTCTTTTTCTTTCCTCTTTTTTTCATAAAGGAATTTATTGAAGTCAACCACTCTGACAACGGGAGGTGCTGCATTAGGTGAAATTTCCACCATGTCAAGTTGTAACTGGGTAGCCCACTCCCTGACTTGCCGGGTATTGTAAACTTCCCCACCTTTTACCTCCATCCCCGCAACTTCGGATAGGACTTCCAGATTTTCGCCTACTAAGCGAACCTCTGGTACGCGTATTTGATCGTTTATTCTTAGCCCAGGTTTGTCGTCTGTGCTTGAATTCGAAGGAACTATTCTCTTGGCCAAATGATTTTTTTTAATTAAAAAAGTGATGGATTAAATTGATTATTTATTCTGAAACGTCAGACTTGATTTCGTTGGCGAAATTAATGGCTGTTCCACTAAGGTCCTCATTCATAATAGCGATTAACTCACTGCCTTCTGAAGGGTTTTCATTTAAAATGAATTCCGCCAACGGATCCTCCAGATATTTTTGAATAGCACGGTGTAAAGGCCTGGCACCAAACTGTGGGTCGAACCCTTTTTCAGCTACAAATTTCTTTGCTTCCGGCGACAAACTCAAGGTGAAATTCAATTGAGTTAATCTCTTATACAAGTCAGTTAAGGCAATATCAATGATACTATGTATCTCCTCCATGCCTAATGGGTTAAAGATAACAACATCATCGATACGATTCAGGAATTCCGGAGAAAAAGTCTTTTTTAAAGCATTCTGAATGACTGCTTTGGTATTTTCCTCTGTTGATTCCTGACGTGCTTTTGTGTTAAATCCTAATCCCTGACCAAAATCCTTTAATTGCCTTGCACCAATATTGGAGGTCATGATAATTAAAGTGTTTTTGAAATCCACTTTTCTTCCTAAACCATCTGTTAAAACCCCGTCATCGAGGACTTGCAGTAGTATGTTATACACATCTGGATGTGCTTTTTCTATTTCGTCTAGTAATATTACTGCGTAGGGTTTTCTCCTTACCTTTTCAGTGAGTTGTCCCCCTTCTTCATAACCGACGTAACCCGGAGGTGCTCCAATGAGGCGACTTATGGAAAATTTCTCCATGTATTCTGTCATGTCAATGCGGATTAATGCATCTTCTGAGTCGAACATGTACTTTGCCAACGCTTTAGCTAATTCTGTTTTCCCAACTCCTGTTGGGCCAAGGAAAATGAAAGTACCAATCGGTTTTTTAGGATCTTTCAGACCTACTCTGTTTCTAAGAATGGCTTTTGATACCTTTTTAATGGCATTTTCCTGACCTATGATTACCTTTTGCATGTCTTTTTCCATGCTTACCAGCCTTTTTCCCTCGCTCTGAGCTACACGGTTCACTGGAATACCTGTCATCATGGAGACTACTTCGGCAATTTCCTCGTCAGTCACGGGGTAACGACGGGTTTTAGACTCCTCATCCCACTGCACTTTGGCAAATTCTAATTGACGTACCAATTTCGATTCTCTATCTCTTAAATCTGCTGCCCTTTCATATTGTTGATTCTTAACAGCCTGATTTTTAGACTCTTTTAATTCCTCGATCTGCGTTTCCAGTTCAACGATATGTTGTGGAACATGAATATTTTTCAGGTGAACCCTGGCGCCCACCTCATCCAGCACATCAATGGCTTTATCGGGAAGGAAGCGATCGGTAATATAACGGTCACTCAGACGTACACATGCGATGATTGCTTCATCGCTATAGTTTACATTGTGGAAATCTTCGTATTTGTTCTTTATATTATGAAGTATGTGAATAGCCTCCTCTGCTGAAGGCGGTTCAACAAGCACCTTTTGGAAACGGCGATCTAAAGCACCGTCTTTTTCAATGTGCTGGCGATATTCATCTAAGGTAGAAGCACCAATGCACTGCAGTTCACCTCTGGCTAAGGCAGGTTTAAATATATTTGAAGCATCGAGAGAACCCGTTGCACCGCCGGCGCCCACGATCGTATGAATTTCGTCGATAAATAGAATGACATCTCTTGTTTTCTCGAGTTCATTCATGATGGCTTTCATTCTCTCTTCAAATTGACCTCTGTATTTGGTGCCCGCTACCAACGCTGCCAGATCGAGCATGACTATACGTTTATTAAACAAGGTACGCGATACCTTTCTTTGCATAATGCGCAAAGCGAGACCTTCGACGATAGCTGTTTTTCCCACCCCTGGTTCCCCGATAAGAATTGGATTATTTTTTTTCCGTCGGCTAAGGATCTGTGAAACCCGTTCAATTTCAATTTCCCGACCGATGATTGGGTCCAGTTTTCCTTCTTCCGCCAGTTTAGTTACATCTCGACCAAAATTATCGAGAACAGGTGTTCTTGATTTAGTATTTGTTTTACGTTGCTGAAAACCTTTACCTGGCTCGTCGTCGTCATACGAATCTTCAGAGTCGGAAGACGAAGCCTGCGCGAAAGGTTCAATGGAAGTGAAGTCCTGATCTTGTTTCACGAATTCTAATTCTGCTTTAAACACCTCATAATCGATTTCAAAATCGCGCAAAATGCGGGAGGCGGGGTTATCATTATGTTTCAAAATAGACAAAACCAGATGTTCCGGGCATATTTCCTCGTTTTTGAGCATTTTAGCTTCGAGGAAAGTAACTTTCAGTACTTTCTCTGCTTGCTTGTTCAGAGGAAGCGTCCCAATATTCAAACTGGAATTTCCTACAGGTAAGCGTTCTACCGCTTCCTGCAATGCTTTACGCAAATCAACTGAATTAACTTCCAGCGATTCTAACACCTTCATGGCAATACTGTCTTTGTCAGCAACCACCCCTAAAAGCAAGTGCTCGGTACCTATATAATCGTGTCCGAGCCTTATGGCTTCTTCGCGGCTGTTAGCTATGACTTGTTTAACCTTTGGTGAAAACTTTCTATTGTTCATAGTTTACCGATTCTGAGCCTAATTATACTACAATAAAAAAAAGAATACAAAGTTTAACGTGTATTTGTTGCGATAAATATAAGATTGTTTCGTGTAATTCCTTAATTTTGTGTCCCGGTTTATTTTTCCGGATTATCATCAATCATCAGAAACCAGTGCAAGAGTATGAAATACACAGTAGACAATAAAGAGCAATACACCGTTTTTAGGATTGAAGAGGAGAACCTGAATTCTTCTAACGCGCCTACGCTGAAATCAGAATTAGTTCTGATCTTTCAAAAAGGGGTTAAAAATCTTATCCTCGATCTTTATCCCGTTAAATTTGTCGATTCTTCCGGCCTTTCCGCCATCCTTACCGCCGACAGGTTGTGGAAGGAACTTGGATCCTTTATATTAACGGGTATAGATCAACCCGCAGTAAAGAAATTGATAGAAATATCAAGGCTCGATACCGTCCTAACCATCCTTCCTACCGTAGATGAATCTATCGAATATGCTATGATGGAGGAGCTGGCCAGAGAATTAAATGCCGATCCGTCAGAAGACGATGAATAATAAGTTGACGGTCATAATCAATGAACAAGCACTCATTTTTTTGAAAAAAATAATAACGATTTCTTTTTTTAATCAAATGTTCCCCTATCTTTGCGTCGCTTTAAGAAATTAGGTTAATGATCCTGTAGCTCAGCCGGTAGAGCATATCACTTTTAATGATAGGGTCCTGGGTTCGAATCCCAGCGGGATCACTTTTTAAAATTAAAGTTTTTTATAAAATTTAATTTTTATTGCCTAAATTAGGCTTTTGTTACGCTCGATTAATTTTTTTATCATTTTTTAATTACTTTTAGTCGAGTAACCTGTTCCTATGATTAAATTACCTGGCGCCTCCCCAAGATGGATCATATTTTCGATTGATTTATTCGTTTGTGTAGGTGCCTGGTCTATTTCCCTAAACTATTGGTTATCTCTCCTCCAGGAACCTATTTCCTACAGCCAAACCCTTTATTCCTACATTCCTGTCGTCATTGTAAATGTTGCTTTGTTCTTCGCAACTAGTTTGTATAGCGGTATCGTTCGATTTACAGGCTCTTACGAATTGGCAAGGATTTTGTTCATCAGCCTTTCCGGTACCATACTTATATATATAGCTAACGAGATTTTTTTCTCTAATGTTTATTCCCGATTCTCTTTGTTCTGGTTAAGCTATTTTTTCTCAGTTTCTATTGGCTTGGCTACCTATCGTTTATTCATTAAATTTGGCTATCGTTATATCAGTTTGCAAGGTCTCACAGCGACGAATGTAGTAATTTATGGAGCAGGCATTCCCGGGGCCACGGTCAAGGCAGCTATAGATAGAAGTGCCGATAAAAATTTTATCATCCGCGCTTTTGTGGACGAAAGACCAAATTATCATTATAAAAGGCTCGATGGTATTCCCGTCATCTCTCCTGAACAATTCAAAAGCCTTCATTTTAAAATGAAAATTGAACGTCTCATCGTCGCTTCTCTCGATGATAATAAAGAAAGTAAAGACGATATCTTTGAATTTTGTCTGGAACATAATATTGGTATTCAGAAGGTCCCTCAAACATCCATGCTTGCTGAATCGAATCTGACCATCGCACAATTTCCAAGGTTAAACATTGAGGAACTCTTAGGCAGGGAACCTATTCTTATTGAGAATGAGGACGCGGAAAATATTTATAAAGGGAAGCGTATTCTGGTTACGGGTGCCGCTGGCTCCATAGGCAGTGAATTGATCCGTCAACTGTTGTTGTTTAAACCAGTTCAATTAATTATATGTGATCAGGCAGAAACGCCCATGAACGATCTGATACTTCAATTGGGTTCAGAAAAATATAAAACGATCATCGTTCCGTTTTTATCCTCTGTGACAGATGATTTGAGGATGAAAAGGTTATTTGAAAGCTACCATCCTGAAATTATTTTTCATGCCGCAGCGTATAAGCACGTGCCGGTTATGGAGGCATTTCCCAGTGAAGCGCTCAAGGTAAATGTCTTGGGAACCCGGCGGATGGCCGATCTTGCAGTAAAATATAAAGCAGATCGCTTTGTTATGGTCTCTACCGACAAAGCAGTGAATCCTACCAATGTTATGGGGGCTTCCAAGCGATTGGCGGAAATGTATATCCAAAGTCTTACCATGGATGAATCTTGTGATACCCGTTTCATTACCACTCGTTTCGGTAATGTATTGGGTTCCAATGGTTCGGTTATCAACAGGTTTAAGGCGCAGATTGAAGCCGGTGGGCCGGTGACAGTCACCCATCCAGAAATAAATCGTTTCTTTATGACGGTTTCTGAGGCTTGTCAATTGGTATTGGAAGCAGGTAATATGGGCAATGGCGGGGAGGTTTTTGTGTTTAATATGGGTAAACCCGTTAAAATTGCCGATTTAGCCAAAAAGATGATTACCCTCTCTGGTCGTATTCCCAATAAGGATATCCACATCCAATATAGTGGTCTTAGACCGGGTGAAAAACTGTTCGAAGAACTCCTCCATAATAAAGAGGAAAATAAGGAAACGTATCATGAGAAAATTATGATTGCTAATGTCAGGGTTTTACCCTTTCAGGACATGAAACTGGCCTTTGATCAATTATTTTCTTTGATGCTTAATGAAGAGGATGAGTACGCTCTGGTACATTGGATGAAAAGTCTTGTGCCTGAATTTTTAAGTAATAATAGTGAATTTGAAACATTAGATGGTGTAAATGAAAAAGAAAAAATGGATATTTACATTCCGAATGTTTTAGATTTAAAATAAAATGAATGAGTTTAATGAATAATCTTAATTTTTTTAAAGGAATACCTGTTACCGTATTCCTTTTTGTATTTTGTTTGGTTTTCTTATGGGATATGCCTTCGCTACAGGCACAGATAACGAATAATCCTCAAGGTAGTGGGGCGGCATCGTCTTCCCAAATGTCTATGTTGCGTTCTGAATTACAGAAAAGAGGCATTTCAGAGGAGGAGGCTAAAACGTATCTGCTAAAAAAAGGCATAGATATTGAGAAATTAAGTCAGGCGGAATTGATTATCAGAAAGGAGGAGATCATTGATTACATGAGAGACCTGGAGGCGGAAAAGAAATCGAAAGAATCGGTAAATCCAAAATCAAAAAAACTGGATATTGAAGATGCCCTGGAGCAATATGAATTGGGTGAACTTGATACCCTAAAGCTGACGGAAGAGGAATTGGCCTTACTTCGTCCGGAACTCGAGAAGAAGAAGCTGGAGATGGAGGAAGAGAAAAAGAAAGAGGAGGAATTGGCAAATCGGAAATTTCAGATTTACGGTCATGCCTTTTTTGAAAATAAGAACTTGAAATTAATAGGTACCACTGACGGAGCAAAAGCACCCGATACCTATATATTAGCCGCTGGGGATGAAATAAGAATTACCATTTTTGGTCTCTCGCAGGCCGATATTTTATTGGAAGTGGAAAGAGAGGGTTATATTCAACCAGTGAGTATGCCTAAAATTTATGTTCAGGGCCTTAGTCTTGGCGAAGCGCGTAAATTATTGAGAAACAGGTTCAGTACCTATTACCGGTTTAATCAGGACCAGTTTGCCGTGACCTTGCAAAAAGCAAGAACCATTACGGTAAATATATTTGGGGAAGTTAAAAAGCAAGGGGGAATTACCATGTCTGCCCTGAATTCTGCCATTCATGCCATTGCCGCTGCGGGTGGGGTAACTGAATTGGCTTCCGTAAGAGAAATAGAATTAATAAGAGGAAAGACAAGGAAAAAATTAGATTTATATGCTTTCTTAGAAAATCCAGGCATTGAGTTTGAATTTAGTTTGCAGCAAAATGATATCCTTTTTAT
>CAMDWC010000158.1 GCA_945878825.1 Haliscomenobacter hydrossis DSM 1100 | reverse complement strand
CGTTGTAAGAAAGTCATAAAGGCATCTAAATACAGTTGGGGCGGCAATATGCCTTTGGAGGCGTATTGGGGCGGCAGCACCAGGTAGTATCCTTTGTGTATGGAAATAATCTTTCCTTTTGTACTTAACCGGCTTAGTGCCCTTTTAATGGCAATAACAGAGTAGCCCGGCATTTCCCGCTGCAATGCTTCCTTAGCAAAGCCATAAACTCCTTTTGCCAATAATTTATCTAGCCACTGATTGATTGATATATCGTTTTGCTCGGCCATTATAAGAGTGAAATTTTGCGAAAGATACCATAATTCGGTACTTTATGCAAAAAATCTATTTTAATTTGTGTGAAATTGTTCTGAGGTACACCGTTTTGGTTAATAAGTTTTTCTTATAAATATAGATGGAGATTACCCTTCAAAACCCCTCGAAGATGCCCAGTCCAAACAGGGCAAAATCATATTTTACAGGATCTACCGGGTCCATTTCCCTCAGGCTTTCATCTAAGGCAGTAACAGCGCGTGCGTCATTTTGAACGCGGTCTAGTAATCCTAGTTTGCGGGCTACATTGCCTGTGTGAATGTCCAAAGGGCAGGAAAGTTGGGAGGGATACAGCGATGTCCAAATGCCCAGATCCACTCCGTTTTTGTCGTTCCTTACCATCCATCTCAAATACATGTTAAGCCGTTTCGCCGAGGATCCGGCCATTGGGTCCGATACATGTTTTTTACTCCTTTCAGAAGTCGATTTTTCGAAAAATAGCTGCTTGAATTGA
Source organism: Haliscomenobacter hydrossis DSM 1100 (assembly GCA_945878825.1). Taxonomy (GTDB): domain Bacteria; phylum Bacteroidota; class Bacteroidia; order Chitinophagales; family Saprospiraceae; genus BJGN01. The sequence goes on along the minus strand of CAMDWC010000158.1, from coordinate 6,747 downwards.
TGAATGGCAAATTGCAACGACTGAGGTTCGGCATATTTACTGAAAATGGCTTCCAAGCCGCCATGTTCTGTGTAAATGTGTTTTAATGATTGTATAAAGCATTTGTAATCAATGCTATTGAAGGTTCTGTGGACAAAATGATCAAGCAGCTGTAATTGCCCTCCATCGTGCGACATGACAAAATCAAAAGGGGATTCACCCAGTAAATCCAACATGTGGGTCGCATTCCTGACAATCGTTTTCCGGTTTCCCCATGAAATGGTGGCAGCCAGAAATCCTGCTATCTCAATGTCTTCCTTCAAATGATATCGGTGAGGAATGCTCACAGGATCATTTTCTATAAAATCGAAAGTGTTGTATGCGGCTACTTTTTCGTCTAAAAATGATTTTAGATCGGCATCAATCTTCATTTTTCGTTGTCAAACCTTATTTCCTGGATAAAGAGCTTTCCGGCATCTATCTTTATATAAATATACACGCGGAATATTCCGTTTTGTGTATTTAAATTTCCAATAATATAAGTAGAATCATTGCCTTTGGAGTTTCCCTGGTGGGCCTGAGTAAATGATTTGACCGGATTTTTTACAAAGAATTTTTTTAACTGTGCGATGGCTTCCGCTTTTGACACTGTTGCCTCAAAGTCGGCTATGGAAACCTCAACCTGAGCATCTAAAAAACTACTCAAACCAACAGTGTTCCCCTCATTTAAAGATCGGGTGATATCGGTGGTTATCGTTTGGAAAAATGGGGCAAGACTAAAAACTACACTTAGGAATAGATTCATGTATGGGATGTTTTGCGACTATAACGAAATGGTTAAAACAAAAAGTATAGGTTTATTAATATACCTTATCATCGCTTTTATTGTTTTATACCTTACCTTCGTGTTCCAAAAATAAAATATTTATGAGCAATTCCCGCGTACTATTAGCCATTTTAGATGGTTGGGGTATTGGACAAGATGTTACATCTGATGCCATTTCCCAGGCAAATACACCATTTATGGATAATCTTTTGGCTAAATATCCTCATAATGAGTTAGTTACTTATGGAGAAGAGGTGGGCCTTCCCGAAGGTCAGATGGGTAATTCCGAGGTTGGGCATCTCAATATTGGCGCCGGAAGGGTTGTGTATCAGGAATTGGCCCGTATAAATAAAGAAGTTCGCGAAGGTACTTTAGCTCAAAATGCTACGCTACTGGAAGCCATTGAATATGCAGTAAGTAATAAAAAACCTTTTCACCTGATGGGTCTCGTTTCTGACGGGGGGGTTCATTCGCACATTAATCATCTAAAAGCTTTAGTTGATATTTTGGAAAATGCAGGGGTCGCTGAAATTTTTATTCATGCTTTTACCGATGGACGCGATTGTGATCCTAAAAGTGGCCTGGGTTTTATAGCTAATTTATCTGATTTTCTAAAAGGAAAACGTTCAAAACTGGCTTCTGTTATTGGTCGTTATTTTGCCATGGATCGCGACAAACGCTGGGAAAGGGTTAAATTGGCTTATGATTTATTAGTCTCTGGAAAAGGTACTAAATCAAACGATTTAGTGGCTTCTATATCGGAAAGTTATCAGGCCGGTGAAACCGATGAGTTTATTAAACCATTATTTGCCGCCAAACCAGACGGTTCTCCTACCGCAACGATACAGGATGGCGATGTGGTGCTCTGTTTTAATTTCCGCACCGATAGACCCAGGGAAATTACGCAGGTGTTAACGCAACAGGATTTTTTAGAATTTGGCATGACCAAAAAGGATCTTTACTATGTGACTATGACGCAGTACGATGAATCCTACCAGGGAGTTTTTGTTCTTTTTCAAAATGATAATTTGAATAATACCCTGGGCGAAATTGTCTCAAGAGCCGGGAAATCACAGATTAGAATAGCAGAAACAGAAAAATATCCTCACGTAACTTTTTTCTTTTCCGGTGGTCGTGAATCCGTATTTCCAGGGGAAGAACGTTTAATGGTTTCCTCTCCGAAAGTCCCTACCTACGATTCAGCGCCTGAAATGAGTGCAAAAGGTATTACGGAGCTCATTACAGAGGCTATCAGGACCAAAAAACCCGATTTTATTTGCTTAAATTATGCCAATGCCGATATGGTGGGGCATACAGGCGATTTTCAAGCTGCCATTAAAGCAGTTGAAACGGTGGATACTTGTTTATCTGATTTGGTTAAAACCGCCCTGGAAAATAATTATCATATCATCGTCATAGCCGATCATGGAAATTCTGACTATATGATTAATCCCGATGGAACGCCAAATACAGCCCATACCATGAATCCTGTTCCCATCATTTATGTAGCAGAAAATGCGTCAGAAAGCAAGGTGTTTCACGGTAAATTAGGTGATATAGCGCCTACTATTCTGCATTTGCTGGAAATAGACCTGCCCGTTGAAATGACTGGAAATAATCTTATTTCAAAAAAATAAGGCCTTATTTCCATTTGATATTGCAGCCAGCACTGGGATATTGAACGGGGGAAATTTCTTTTCCCGAAAGCACCTTGTCAATGGCTTCTCGTAAATCGCTGCCATCCAGTGGCTTGTCATTGCCTGGTCGGGAACTGTCTATTCTTCCTCGGTAAACCAAATGTAAATGCTCGTCGAACAAATAAAAATCAGGGGTGCAGGCGGCATCATATATCCTGGCAATTTCCTGCGATTCGTCGTATAGATACGGAAAGGAGTATCCCGTTTCTTTCCCATGTTCCGTCATTTTATCAGGCCCATCCTGTGGATATTTTATGGCATTGTTTGAACTTATACCGACAAACTGAACGCCAGCATTTTTATAATCTGCTGCTATCCGAACTATTTCCGGATTCACATGTATGACGTAGGGACAATGATTACACAGAAACATAATGAGCGTCGCTTTTGCCGGAGGCATCTCGTAAAAAGTTATTTCCTTAGCTGAAAGGGTGTCAGGTAAAGTGAAATTTGGTGCTTTTGTGCCCAATGGCAGCATATTAGATTCCGTGTAAGCCATGTTTTGTATTTGAAATTTGTCGGCAAATATAAACGAATTAGGATTGTTCTGCAAAAATGATAAAAACGGCGTAAATTTGCCTTTAATTAATTAAAAGGATAGATGTTTCAAAAGTATGATGTAATTGTGGTCGGTGCAGGGCATGCAGGTTGTGAAGCCGCCGTCGCCGCCGCTAATATGGGTTCTAAGGTGCTGTTAGTTACCATGAATATGCAGACAATTGCACAAATGTCTTGTAATCCTGCGATGGGTGGCGTAGCTAAAGGTCAGATTGTCAGAGAAATAGATGCATTGGGCGGTTATTCAGGTATTGTTACCGATGAATCAGCGGTGCAATTCAGAATGCTTAATCTGTCGAAAGGACCCGCTATGTGGAGTCCGCGTGCACAAAGTGACCGTATGCAATTTGCTCAAAAATGGAGAATGATGCTTGAAGATCATCCCAATATAGATTTTTGGCAAGACATGGTTAAGGAGTTAATCGTCGAAGATAACCGTGTAAAGGGGGTCGTTACTGGTATGGGTTTGTCCATTAACAGTAAATCGGTGGTCCTCACCAATGGTACTTTTTTAAATGGAATTATACACATAGGGGAAAAACAAATAGGTGGCGGCCGTTCAGGGGAATCCGCAGCTAAAGGAATTACAGAACAGTTAGTTAGTCTGGGATTTGAAGCAGGTAGAATGAAAACGGGTACTCCTCCCCGGGTTGACGGGCGAACGCTGAACTACGAGGCAATGGAAATTCAGCCTGGAGACGAAAATCCCAGTCGCTTTTCATATACAGAAACGTCCCCTTTAGTGAATCAACTTCCTTGTCATATCACTTATACAAGTCAGGAGGTTCACGATATTTTACGAACCGGATTTGACCGTTCTCCCATGTTTAATGGAAGAATAAGGGGCTTAGGTCCAAGGTATTGTCCCTCTATTGAAGATAAAATCGACCGTTTTTCCGATAAGGACAGGCATCAACTTTTCGTTGAACCAGAAGGTCGGACTACTTGTGAAGTTTATGTCAATGGTTTTTCCTCTTCTCTGCCCGAAGATGTTCAATACAAAGCCATATCAAAGATTGCTGGCTTTGAAAAGGTGAAAATGTTCCGCCCGGGCTATGCTATTGAGTACGACTTTTTTCCTCCGACCCAACTTTCCCTTAGCCTGGAAACGCATTTGTTGAATGGGCTATTTTTTGCAGGTCAGATAAATGGAACAACGGGGTACGAAGAGGCGGCAAGTCAAGGTCTTATGGCGGGTATCAATGCCCATCTTTCTGTGGTGGAAAAAGATCCGTTTATCTTGAAACGCTCCGACGCCTACATAGGCGTTTTGATAGATGACCTGGTGACTAAAGGTACCCAGGAACCATATAGAATGTTCACCTCAAGAGCAGAATATCGCGTACTTCTCCGACAAGATAATGCGGATATACGTCTAACGCCGCTGGCCGTTGAGCTTGGTATGAATTATATGGACGACAGAATTAAAAAAGTGGAAGATAAAGTAGCGGATGCTAAAAAAATTACCCGCTTTTTAAATGACTGCAGTGTTGAACCTGACCAGATAAATGGGCTGCTTGAAGAAAAAGGAAGTATGCCAATAAAGCAGAAAGTGAAAGCACAGGGCATTATTCTTCGCCCCAATATTTCCATTGCCGATGTCAGGGGCGTTGTTCCGGGTTTAAATGAATTCCTCTTAAATTATAAGGCCGAAGCGGTAGAACAGGCTGAAATTAATATGAAATATGCCGGTTATATGGCAAAGGAGCAAGAAATGGTTGATAAAATGAGCAGATTGGAAATGCTAAAATTAGCTGAATCTTTTGCTTATCATTCCTTAACTTCGCTCTCCGCTGAGGCAAGGGAAAAATTGACGCGTATGAAACCGATGACCATTGGTCAGGCAAGTCGTATTAGTGGGGTTTCTCCGGCAGATATCAGCGTTTTACTCATTCACCTTGGTCGATAACCTTTAAAATCAACGAATATGTATCCTTTTTTAGTTCATTTTCACTCTGGCTTCAGATGGATTCTTTTAGTAACCCTTATTTGGGCTATTATTCGAGTAGCCAGCAAATTATCCGGCAATCATTCTTTTACCGATAAGGATAAAAAAATGCCTCTGTTTGCTTTTATTTCATGTCACATACAGCTTTTGGTTGGTCTTATTCTGTATTTTATCAGCCCAAAAGTAGTTTTTTCTGCTGAAGCTATGAAAAATGCATCTAGTCGTTTCTTTTTGGTAGAGCATACAACGACTATGTTATTAGCCATTATTATTATTTCCGTCGGTTATATTATGGCAAAGAAAGTTGCCCCGGAAAAGAAAGCGTTCAGTCGTATTTTTTGGGCTTATCTGATAGGTCTTATTCTGATTCTTGCAGGAATTCCCTGGCCATTTATGGGTTATGGAACGGGGTGGTCTTAAATAAATGGGTCACCTTAATCTAGCTAAAATACCCTCCTTGGTTCCCCAAATAACTTTGGGGGTATTTTTTTTATGTCTGGCTCATTCCTCACTGCGTGCGCAAAACAATGTGTTTGCCTCTCTTTCCGGCTTTCCTTTGAATACAGATAAATGGAATCTTGTAGCTGATACGCGCCTAGGAGACACAAATGGCGATGCCGATAGTAAGGAAGACGAAATTATTCTTTGCACCGCTCAGTTGTTTAGAAATGGAGGCTTATTCCTGAAGGAAGCCATTGATCTAAGCATCTGCAGCAAATGGGCGGTTTCTTTTGAGTTTAGAATGTTTGAAGGCTCAAGTGCGGACGGCATCGCTTTCTGTTTTTTGGTTAATCCTCCAACCGGATATATTAGTGGGAGTGGGGTTGGAATACCTCAAAATCCAAGGGGATTAATGGTCGTTCTGGATACCTATAATAATTGCGGTGGGGTAAATCCTGAACTCCAGATACGGTATGGTAATGGGCAAAATTATTCAGAGTGCCCAGCGAATAGTCAACCTACCTTATTCGGGCTTAGGGAATTGAGAGATAATAATTATAAAAAAGCCAGGGTCGAATACAATCAAGGAAATATAAAGGTAACGATTGATAGCACTATCACGCTCGAAGGTTTTTATCCTATCAATTATGCAGGATATATGGGTTTTACCGCTTCAACGGGTGGATCAACGGACATACATTCAGTAAAAAATATTAATATATACACGCAAATTCCAGAGGTTTCAGCCATCCCTGACACTTCTTTTTGTTTGAATGATTCTTTGGTTTTAAATAAAGCGCAAGGCTTTAGTTTGTTGGGTTGGTCCGATGGGACTAAAACCGATAGAAAAGTGATCCGCGATACCGGTCTTTACTGGGTGAAACTGGAAAATCAGTGTGGTTCGTTTATAGATTCCTTTCAGGTTAGAAGACAGGATCCCTTTCAATATGATATGGGGCCCGACCAGACATATTGTTTTGGTGGGAAAGTTACGCTCGATGCAGGGGATATTTTTAATACGTTCAAATGGTCAGACGGCGCTACCACGCAAAAGAATGCCGTGGGAAAAAACGGAGTTTATTCCGTCAAAGTGCGAAAAGGTTCCTGTTGGTCGGAAGACAGTATCCGGGTGTCTGCTCTGCCTGCTTTTAAGGTCGATATGGGAAAGGACACTTCGTTCTGCCGCGGCGATTCACTGGTTGTTCAGCCTTTTGTAAAATATGCTACTTATCTGTGGAATACTGGACAAGCGACTCCATCTCAGACCATTTTCGCGCCAACTTCCTTCAAAATTACCG
>CAMDWC010000157.1 GCA_945878825.1 Haliscomenobacter hydrossis DSM 1100 | reverse complement strand
CGGTAACGATGGTCCGTAACATTTAGCAATGAGTTGATTCCTGTCGATTCCATTTTTTGTTAGATAATCAACTACACTATTTGCCCTGGACTGGCTTAGATTGTTATTCAGGTTAAGGCTTCCGGTATTGTCGGTATGACCCTGTATCTCAAGCCTTGTTTCCGGATTGTCCTTCAGGAATTGGATTAATTTATCCAAATCAGTTGAAAAAGCAGTATCGATATTTGCTTTACCAACTTCAAAATAAATATTATTCAGCACAATACTTTGCCCGACTTTTGCTTCTTCAATGCCTAATTCCAGTTTTACATATAATGTTGTACTCCTGTTCAATCCTTTTGTACTGATTCTTTCAATATTAGAAATATAATCTGCTTTTTTACCAAAAAGCGTAAAGTCGCTCCCTGCTTCTAATTGTGCATTAAAAATACCATCTTCTGCATTACTTTGTCTCGTTATGACACTTCGCTTAGTTTCGTTGGTTACACTTACGTCTACCCCTCCTTCTGGAATATTTTTCGTATTATTAATGACAAGACCCGAAAGTGTATATCTTGGATCATTGTGAGTGATTGAGATGTTGATTTGATTATCATTTGTCTCAAATTTGTTTTTATCAATATTTTGCACCGATGTTTTGATGTACGTCGTCAAGTTCATTAGGACAAGTGTTAAACAAAACTAAGTGATTGATTTTGAATTTGCAATAGGTGATTTATTCGTCTTTGTAAAATGGTTTTTTGCTTGATTTCTTCTCTTTGTTTCATGATTTTCGCACCCCTATTGAAGTATACATCGGCAGGGGCTAGATTGTTTAAGGACTCATGTAGGCGGTTATTGTTGTAAAAATCAATAAACTCACCCAATGCCCTTTCTAATTCTTCTGGTGAATAATAGTGTTCAAGTAAGATTCTATTCTTCATGGTCCTGTGATAACGCTCAATTTTACCCTGGGTTTGTGGGTGCATGGGCTTGCCACGAGTGTGTTCTAAGCCTCTTTTGGACAAATAGGATTTTAACTCCCCCGATAAATAACATGATCCATTATCCGACAGTAATCTTGGCCTTGCATTTACCTTGATCTTCGCTTTTTGCAACTCTTGATCAACCGTCCTAACGGCATCTTCGGCTTTCATTGTTGAACACAGCTCCCAATGAACAATGTATCTGCTGTAATCATCTAAAATGGTCGACAAATAGTACCAACCCCAACCTTTGATTTTGAAGTAAGTAAAATCCGTTTGCCACATCTCATTCACCCGGAGGGTTTTGTCTTTGAATTCATCTGCCGCACTCAATACCACATAGTTGGGAGCAGTTAGTAATCCTCGCTTCTTTAGCAGCCGGTATACCGTTGATTCGGATACAAAGTACTCACTGGATTCGGCGTATCGTATGGCCAACTCACGGGCAGACAATTCAGGATTTTCCAAAGCAAAATCTATAATCTGCGATTCTATCTCATAGGGTATTTTATTCCAAACACAATGCTGTTTTGATGTAGTAATTTCTAATCCAGTCTCGCCAATTTTGACATACCGATCATACCACGCATAAAACGTACTTCGATGAATACCAATTTGTTCCAAGGTAGCCTTAACGCCAATGGGCGATTGTTCTACCATCTTTATGTTCTCCATTTTTTCTGCCGCTGTCATTCTCATATACTTCTGGAATTTGATTCAAGACCATTCATGCTTTTTTTTAACGTCCGATTCTTAAGCATCAACTCGGCCACTAGGTTTTTAAGTTCTGTATTCTCGTTTCTGATCTGATTTACTTCATCTGTATTTGCCTCCCGCAAGGTGTCTCCATTTAATCTCCGTTTGCCGGCCTCAATGAAGTCTTTGCTCCATCGATAATACAACGCTGGTGCGATGCCTTCTTTTCTGCAAATGGTGTTAATGGATTCATCACCACGCAATCCTGAAATAACAATTCTGATTTTTTCCTCAGAGCTAAATTTACGCTTGGTTCGTCGGCGAATATCCTTGATAAATGCCTCCGCATTTTTTGGTTCTTTTTCTTTCATTGTAAGCAATTTATGGTTTTTAAGTATAACTTTGTTTTTTCACACTTATGTCCACTTTATGCTGACGATCTACAATTTAACCTAATGTCTAATCAACTAAAAAATGAACTACACAATATCATTTCAGGAAAGAGCCAAGTTAGGTTTGGAACAACTATCCAAGCAATCGCCTGTTACCTTGGAAATGGCACATAATCAGGTACAAAAGTTGAAAACTCAAAGCAAATCAGAGAACAAGAAACAAAGAAATTAGAAGATTTCCTTTCTAAGGAATCCTTATGGATTCAGTCTATAGACTTTTCACAGTATGTAAGTGAAGGAGCACAACAACGAGTCTATTTGAAAGAATCAAATCATGTCCTCAAATTAAACGATGCAATTTATTACACTTCATGGGCAGAATATTTTTATAATCTTTTATTTCACCACTTTTCTTTACCAATACAGCTTACGATTTAATAGGCTTCACAAAGGAAAATAATGTAACATTAACAGACCCTAAGATGATAGAAGATTCAATAGAAAATAACACCCATTTGCCACTGCTTCAATTTGCAACGCCCAAAATAATGGCAGCATCAGAAATTTATATACCGGAAGGCAAGATTTTTAAAAAGATATTCTACATTAAAAAAGGTATCCTGAGAAATTTTTTTGTGACGAAATCCGGTGAAGAAAAAACGATTTTTTTTCGTTGGGAAGGGCAAATAGTTGCTATACCCGAATGTATTTTTGATAATCAACCAACCCGACAGACCTGGCAAGCTTTGGAAGATTGCGAATTAATGGAAATTGATTTTGATATGGTAGAAAAATTAAGTGAAAATAATATTTCCTTAATTAAAACGAGATTGGGATTAGCCCAAAAAATGTTGTTGGAGGCTTTAAAACGGGTAGAAAGTTTTGTACTTGATAAGCCCGAGGAACGATACCAAAAACTGATTAGAGAAAAACCCGAAATAATTAAAAGAGTTGCAGATAAACATATTGCCTCTTTTATTGGCGTAACGCCTGTTTCACTTAGTCGTATCCGCAAGCGGTTAGCTTCGCAAAAAAAAATAGTGAAATTATCTTTTGCTAATTTTTGTCTCCTTTATTAATTACATTTTTGCATCATCAATATACTTCAAATAATTTAGTGGTGCAAAAATCAATTTTACTTTTAGTTGCCATCAGTTTTAATACCATTTTGGTGGCTCAGAAATCCAATGATAATTTTTCAGGTAAGTGGAAAACTGAAGGAGACGTTATTATCGAAATTACTAAATCAGGATCTTCTTTTAATGGAAAGCCATCCAATAAAAATGTTTTTATCCTCAAAGATTTAACCTTTACCAACGGCAAATGGATAGGTATTTTGACTAATCCTCAAAAAAATATAAGTGCCAATTGCGAGGCCTACCTGGAAGTTAACAGAATTAAATTTGTGGCAATAAAGGGAATAATAAAAAAAGAAATATACTGGACAAAAGAAAATAACTCATGAAAAAAACGATAGCCTTACTCTGTTTTTGGCTGTTGTATTTTTCTGTATTTTCTCAGGAAACTTCAACAGAAAAACCATCTTATTTTGCCTTATCCACAGGTTCAAGTATTCCCCTACAAAATTTTAAAAGTACGGATATTAAAAATACTTATGCTGGTTTTGCCAAAAATGGCACAAAAAAAGACGTATTATGGGGTAAAGACTTTAATAATACTCCTTGGGGCGTTACAGGATTGTTCAGAATGCATAAAAACCCTTTAGATGAAGGAGCATTAGCATCAATGGCCAAAACGAACCATCCGTCTTTTGATTATATCATATCTGCAAAGGAATGGAAATTATATACTTTGATGGCCGGTGCCTATTATCGAATTCCAGTTTCCAAAAAATTAACTATAATGCCCAAGGCAATGGTTGGTCTAGCCTATATTTATTCCCCTGAAATTAATGCTGATTTCAATAACAATTCCATCACTGTAGCTACTTCTTTTATAGAATCTTCACATAAATTAACGAACAGTTATCTGTTCAGCATAGGGCTGAAAAGTAATTTGTATAAACGAATTATTCTCCTATCCAATGTTGATGTACTCGGCGCATTTCCAACATTTAGTGCTGTGAAGACCACTTATGGAAATGGAACAACCATTTATAGAACAAAATCCCCAACATTACTCACATTTAATTATGGAATCGGTATCGGTTACAAATTCTAAAAAACAAAAAAATGGCTATTAAACATATTTTTTATTTATCAACATTTCTAATATTATTTATTTTTCAATCTTGTGGTATAAAAACTGCAAAAGAAGCTAGACTACATTTTTCCAAAGAAAAATCAAAATTGCCAGACACACTGAACTGGAAAAAAATAGGTTTTGCTAAAGAATTAATTAATACATTAGAATTGATAGTTGTAATAAGTGGTGGTACAAAACCAATTCCAATAGACAAGTGGGAAGATTTTGAACCATCTTTTCCCTACAAAAAAAACATAAATCGTCATTTGCTTTTTCAACAAACCGCATTTTATCGCTCTCCAAATACCGATGTAAATTGTAAAGACGCTGAATGTATCAATGAGCGTGAGTATAAAAATTATTCCTGGGTAGAAATAGCAAAACCAATTTGTGTAGATTATGTAGGAGGTAAAACGGATATGCTCAAACCGGAAAAAGGACATTTGGTTATAAAGACAATTCAAAAATGTCAAACGGTATTATTTACCGATAGTATTTTTCAATTATCGGATAATAAAGGAAATTATTACGTAATGCATGCAACCGAAAATGGAAAAGTGGACACAACGGTAACCTTACCAAGGGGTTGGACATTAAAAAAAATGATACTGAAGGAGCCGTTAATTATTTCACCCTTTGGCGGTGGTAATGAATGTTATTACAATATTGTAGGAGATAATTTAGGCCAAGGTTATCATCAATATATTTTTGCAGACAAATATTATCCGACCAATGAAAAATAGCTTATTCATACTTCTTTTTTTAACATTGGGTTGCAAAAAACTTCCCGATTATACTTTATCAAAAGAAAATCCGGAAATCAATAAATCAAGAAAAGCAACCATTCTTTCTGCCTTTTTCGGATTGGATAATGCAATGCCTCTAAAATCAATGGGTATTTGGTCTAAAGCACCGGGAAAAGACGGAATGCCGTTGGTTTTTTCACACGAAATAGACCCTGCTACCTTAAATCAACAGGTATTTAAAATAACTACTCAAAAAGGCGACAGGTTAAATGTTGCATTTGCCACTTTTAAACCTGCCATTGAAGCGTTTGAATTAAGGACCATTTTACTTATTGGTAAATTTGGAAATGCACCAGATAATGAACCTAAAGAAGTTGAAATTATTGGCGACTTAAAAACGAGAGATGGTCAAAATTTAAAAGGGCAAAAAATAATGGTAACCCCTTTGAAAGATGGTCCGTTTATTAGTTATGCTGAATATTTTTCGTTAGCCAATGATTATCCTTTCATAGAAAAAGGGGCAGGTTGCGATTGCCCAAAAACTGAAACAAAAACAATTGTCAGAACAGTTTGGGCAGGTGGTGTAAAAGCGCTGAATGGAAAAGAATTAGGTAAAAGTGAACTTACCTCTTTTACCATTTCAATCATACAAAATGCAGACACCATTAAGGTTCATCCATTTCTTATTGCTGACATTGATGATAATGACAATAATATTGACCTATGCATTAAAGAAGAAGGCACACCCATTTTAGTCGAAGTAAAGGGAAATATTGCTATTGACCCAAGAGGAGACAAAAACTCAAATACAAAATTGAAAATAATTGGACGATGGTAATAAAATCGGCAACTACCTGTATATAATATGAATAAGTATCATTTAATATTGCGGATACTGATAAAAGGGAGTCAAAAAAATCCAACACAACATTTTTATAAATTAGAACCATACTTATTGAATTTCAATTTAATCATATCAAAGTCATAATGCCAAAAGACCCATTTCATTTATACTTGAATCATCGAACACAAGATAATAGAAAATTAAGTGGCTCACTTTAACCCGGAATATCCATAACGAAGCTTTTTCATACATTTAACTTTTTAAGCTTCATCTGATAGGTTTGCAGATAGTTTCGCTTAATCCCGTCTTTTAGAAACGATGCGTCAATCAAGTTTTTAACGTTTTCTGTTTTGGAGACCATCAAGGCTAAAATAGCATTCATTTGTTTCTCTTGGATTCCAGCATAATCTGCCAGCAGTTGAAATTGTTTTGCAACATTACCTTGTCCCATTCTTGCTGGAATTAAGCCTTCATTTAAAGCAAAATCTTTATCCTCAATATGTATGCGACTATTTAAAAGATCATAAGCTGGACTCAATTTGAAATCGCCTAGTGGCGTTTCAATAATTGAAAAGTTCTTTAAATGAGCATCTCCATTTGAAAACAGATAGTTGAAGACCAACAATTTGAATAATTTGAGCGATTCCACTTTATAGCTTGGCAAATTTTCACGCATGAGTTCAAATAAATCCCAATAACTACCAAGGTATTTATAATCTGCACCGTGGGTTTGTGGACTCTTGCCAGCAAGAGATGCGAAATCCTCTTGGGCCAATTTGAGACCACCTGTTACCACGTCAAATCGCTTAGTGATATAGGCTGGATCACCATTTCCAAAAAAGATTAAAGCATTCTCTGCTGTTTCAATGCCAAATACTTTTTGGGCAATTTGCATGGTTAAATGCTCATTCGCAGGCATTTGATCTGCATTTTTTGATCCATTTGGAATTGGTTTAAATATATGTGTGCCTTGCTCTCCTTCTTTAGTCAAACGGATCTTATTTTTCAATTGAATAAATGAAAATTTTTCCTGTACGCCTGAAATGGATATAAGAGTTGCATTGTCTTCAAAAGAATCATCACCATTTTGATTAGATTGTAAAGAATTATATGGTAGAATATGATTTACCTTATTTCCATTAAATACACGCTTAATACATGTTCTACTATAGGTAGTAAACCCTGCAGCAAGTGTTCCTGGACACCTATTGATTTCCATTTTGATCATTTCATTTTAATAATTTTAACCGCACCAATCGTATCACCACCAGCTATTTCCAGTAAAATGCCGAAATAATCATCCAGGTCTATCCGTTTTTTACTGCATAGTAAACTTTTGTTCACCCCTTCTGGGATCAAATTGAAAAAAAACGGAAATAACGTTGCTGATTGAAATGCTATCTTCGATTTTGGCAGTGTCAAACTAATAGACGGTTTATTGCTATCCTTAATCCACTGTTCGTCGTAGCTAAAATTAAAACTCCCGTTATCCAATTGACTCAGCATACCAGCTAATTCGTTTTTATAAAGCACTTGTCCTGATCTCATAGGTTATTGCGTTTTTTTACCTGTAAAACCAGTTCCAAACCAAGCACATCAGCGATTTCTTGTAAAGTCCTGTAGGTTGGATTTGCTTTCCCTGCCTCCAACTGCTTTATTGTCCGAAGTCCGACCCCTGATAAATCTGCTAAATTTTCTTGCGTAATTTTTAGCATTTCTCTTCTTTCTTTTATTTGTTTAATCAATATA
>CAMDWC010000156.1 GCA_945878825.1 Haliscomenobacter hydrossis DSM 1100 | reverse complement strand
CGGGAATTAGAACCTAAAAACGCCTTATATTAAGTAACTTTACAGACAATTCGGAATATGAATATTACACCAGTTTTACATAAAGCACCACTTAAGTCATTGGACGAAAAAATGAATGATTTGAATTATTGGTTAACACAACCTTTGGTAAAAAGGCTTGAAGCGGTGACATTTTTAATATCACAAACAGTAGATCTTAAAACTACTAGAATGGATAAAACGCATGTTGTAAAGAGAAAATTGAAAGCATGACTTTAGCCCAAGATTTTGAAGACTTTGTTAAACTCCTTAATAAACACCAAGTTGATTATATGGTGGTTGGTGGATACGCATTAGCATTTCATGGTAAACCTAGACATACAGGCGATTTAGATATTTGGATTAATAGTTCAGAAACGAATGCAGAAAAATTAGTAATTGCCATAAAAGAATTTGGATTAGCAAGTTTAGGTTTAACAAAATCTGATTTTATGCAAGAAGGTTATGTAACACAAATAGGATACCCACCACTTAGAATTGATATTCTGAATACCATTGATGGTGTAAAATTTGAAGATGCTTTTCCAAATAAATTATTTGTAGATGTAGATGGAATCGAAGTAAAATATATAGGTTTAAAAGAATTTATAGAGAACAAAACTGCGTCAGGCAGAAGCCAGGATATTGCTGATTTGAAAGAGATGAAGAAGTTGAAGAAATAGCGTATCACTCCAATTTTCCTTCTAAAAAAAACCTAGCCATTGACCTGGCCCAAAATAAAAAACCACCTATGAAACAAATCATAAGTGGTTGATTTTTAAGTGGGCCCACCTGGACTTGAATCATCCCCGATAGCTATCGGGGCCCTGATTAATACTTGATTGAAAATAATTAATCTCAATCAAGTTGTCCATCTATCCAAATTGCTTCTAAATAAGAAAGCAGATATGCGTTTTTAATTCATAACTGCTTGATGTTCAAGTCGACAAATTAATAATAAAAAAAGTCATAGGCAAATAAATATAAACTGAATCTATTTTATCCGATATCTCATGAAATAATACTTTCTTAAAAACACTTCACCATGTTTATTAAAAATTAATATTTTTTTGAGTTTTCGTAAATTATTGTGTTGGTATGACTTCTTTCGGTGATAACCTGTTTAACTTTATCGATGAGCTGATTTCCTTTATTGTATCTTTTTATAAGATCAAAGGCGTCATAAAGCTGACCAGTTGCAGTATATGCCTCATATTTTAGTTTGTCTCCATCAATATTGATTACTTGAAACAATTGGGTATTTTCAGCTTTTCGATCCAATTTTGCATCCGTATATTCATTCCACAGATCTTCACTAAGTGTATACATTTTACCTCCACTTACTGATACAACATACACTGTCGCGCCGTCTTTCTTATTTAATCCGGTAATTGTATTTTTAGCTTTAGGTGATTGACCACGGGTATATGTATGGTCATGTCCTGTAAGTACCAAATCAACACTGTGTTTATCGAATAGAGGTTTCCACAAATTTCTTAATTCTTTATTGTCTCTACCTTTAGCGCCAGAAAAAACCGGGTGATGAAATGTAATTACTGTCCATTTGTTCGGGTTGTTCGATAAAACAGAATCTAACCAGGGTACCTGTTCTTTTATCAATCGATTACTATTTAATGAAATGATACGTGTATTTTGGTAATCAAAAAAATAAACAGTTTCCTTGAGTAGGTCAGGCCCATTTTGTGGTAAAGTAAATTGATATGGCCACTGGTACGATAGATGAGATATATTTTTTGACTCCTCTTCAGTGTTATAATTTCTGTATTCGTGGTTTCCGGGTGTAGGAACACTTGGAAGCATTCCATGTAGCCATCCTCCTGCGGTGAACCACTCATGCCATTGAATTTCGTGATGTGCATTATTTACAAGATCACCAGCATGAACAATAAAACGAGCTTCTGGTGCTGTTTTATAGCCTTGACGAATCAACCTTGACCATAATTCTAAAATATAATTTTGTGCGTCGCCAACATATAAAAATGAAAATGGTTTTGCTATTTTGGCTGCAGTTCTAAATTGAAACCATTCACTCCAATGCTCTCCATCTCCAACTCTATAGGCATATAGTGTGTCAGGGATTAGATTTTTAAACGTAGCAGAGTGATAATTTGATGAAATATTTGCTGTTAAAATTTCATCTGCATTCATCAATGTTGTAACAGCGGTATATTGAATTAAATTTCTCCAAAACCTGGGTGCGCCGTCAGCCAGTGCTATTTCAGCAATGCCTTTTTTTACAGATGTATTCGTTCTCCAAGTTACGCTTTGAGTTGTAGATGGATCTTCGGAGAAAGTTAAAATAACATGATCAGGCAAAATTGTGGGGTTACTCCAATTTTTTGGAAAAACTAAATCAGGATGTTGATTATTCGTTTGGGCATTTAATAATGATAAAAATATCAGGAGATTGACCACTACACTGTAAAATATTTTAATTATAAAATTCATATCAGATTTTAGAATCAAATGTATTACACAATTGAAGCGCTTTCAATATAGAGAGTACATAATTTTACTTCAGTTTCAAAGGCATTGAACAGTTTTTTACAAATAGTTATTAGTGGTTATTATCATTATAAGTTTAATGATAAGCCAATGAAGTAACTTCTGCCGGTTAAGTCATGTCGGTCATAGCGGTTTACATTGCCTTGATACCCTTTTTCAGGAGTATTTGTAAAATTTCTGAGTTGAAGAGTTATTTTCATTTTCTTTTTTAAAAATGCATAGCTCCCCGAAAAATCATATGTAGTTCTTTCACCATCATACCTGTCGAATTCACTAACAGCAATACCTGCTGCAACAGCATTTGAATAACTTGCAGGGTTTGCAGCTTCAGTTAAATAAGCGCTACGGTGGCTATTAGCGAGCCTAAATTCGAACTGCTTTTTCTGGTAGTATAGCGCAAGATTATACACAGTATTTGCTTGACGGAATAGCGGCAATTTTTCATTTGGCCTGCTTGGTAAATTAACCCTAGAGCCGATTAGCGCGAAATTAGCACCAAAGCCAAAACCATTCAGCGCTTTAGGTAAAAATGTAAAGGCTTGGTCATATGAAAACTCTATACCATACAATTTTGCAGTATCTGCATTTCTATTTTCTGTGATGGTTAATCGCTCGAAATTTAAACCCTCATACTGTGTATTCAGTAAAACTTTACTATCTCTGTATATCTGGTTTTTAATGTTTTTGTAAAATCCACCCAAAGAAATAATGCCTCCTTTGGTCAAGTAATGTTCCACTGATATATCAAAGTTATTTGATACATATGGTTTTAAATCAGGATTGGCTTTTGTAAGTGTCCCTGTGTATGTATTGGGTGTTGACACTGCGGCATATGTTAATCGATTAGTACCTGATAATTGGGTATAGTCAGGCCTTGCAATTGTATTGGTATAAGAAACTCTTGCTAATGTATTATCATTAATGTTATACTTAATTTGTAGTGATGGTAAAAAATTGGTGTATGATTTTGTTGTTGTAACGTTACCTATTTTAAGTTTTCCACTGATTGTATTTGCAGTTTTATTGTTAGAACTGGTTTCTGTTTTTTCCATTCTAACACCAGTTACGATAACACCTTTTTTAAAAGTTATCACACCCATTGCGTATGCTGCTGTTACACGCTCGCTATTATCTAAATCACTTAGAACAGAATTGGTTTGTGAATTTAAAGTGTCATAAATTAATTTTGACCGGTTGTTGCGATTAGCAGGGTTATCGAAAAATGTTTTAAACTTATTTACAACACCATGTACAAAAGGGCTTGCTCCACCTTGTGCTGGTACAGTAGTTGGAAAATAGTAAGGAGTTAGAGAATATCCATCTTCATTTCTAATTGTTACGCCGCCGAAACTCAAGTCATAATCATCTCTGGTTCTGTCTACTAACTTTGAGCGATCTCTAAAACGACCCCCAAATTTAATGTAAGCAGGAATTTTTCCAAAATTCATGTCATATTTAAAGTCTCCACTGACTTCATACACATTCTCACCCACGGTACCTCTGGTATAATTTAGGTTTCTAAGTTTATAAATTTCTGGATTACCAGCAAAAGCTGGGTTTTCGGGTATTACTTCAAAAAAATAAGGAGAAGTATTGTACTTTAAAGATAATTGCGGTTCTGTAGATACTGGGTTTTCAAATGTTGCATCGAAATTATTTAAGTTTGTACTAGCCTTGGAGAATGTTCCGTAAACATCTGTGGATAGTTTGCCAAACTTATTTTTAGTACCCAGTGTGTAGTTTGTTAAGGTTTCAGTCTCGTCGGTGTATGCTTGATCCAATTCGCCACTACCACGTGCAAATCTTCCACTTGTTGGCGTTTGATCTAACGGCCTGGCTGAGCCAATTTGCATAGTCAATTCAAATTCTGAATTCTTTTGTATTTCCTTGGTATTGGTATACAAAGTTTTCATATAGATCGAATTGTTTACTGTAGGTCTGAATTCTAAATCAACAGATAATCCGATTCTGTCTCGCTCAATATCTTCAATTTGTAATTCAATTTCATTGGGATAAAAATATTTATCCCACACCCATCCGTCAGGGTCTAACATTGATGCGCTGAAGTCTCTTCTAAAAAAGTTAGCTGATGCGACTGCGCCAAATTTTTTCTTTTTACCAAACAATGAACCGGCGGTAATTGCTGTCCGAAATGGCAGATTAGTTTTGTCAAAACCCGTTAAATCAACTTGTTGAGGCTGAATTATCCCATCTGAAGAAAAGTTCAAAAATGGCTTGTTTTTTGAGAAAGCTGAAATGGTATTGATATTGATGGTTCCACCAATTGCATTTCCTTCCATATCCGGAGTATTGCTTTTAATTACTTCGATGCTAGATATTACCTCTGTTGGCATCAAATCGAGGGCTGTAGCACGGCTATTGGTGGTAGAGGCTAGAGAAGTATTATTTAAAGTTACATTGTTCAGTGTAGGTTGTATCCCTCTTATTGAAATAAATTGACCCTCACCTCTATTTGTTTCTATAGATACGCCAGATACCCTTTGCGTAGCTTCTGCAACATTAATATCTGGTAATCTCCCTGTTTCGTTTGCTGTAATTACTTCTTTGATGTTGAGCGCTTGTCGTTTTTGATTTATACTCTGAAATTGACTTCGTCTAAGACCAGTAACACTTACTTCTCCAAGAGTGCTGGTAATATTACTGAGTGAAATATTTAACTGTTCACTTTTAGATTCATCTAATTGAATCTCTTTAGTTACATAACCTATATAAGATATGACAAGGGTAATTTTCCCTTTGGGAAGACTTGGAATAACGAATGTTCCATCATTATTTGAAGTTGTTATGATAGACGTTCCCTTTACTTGAATATTAACACCAGAGAGAAATTCGTTTGTTTGTGTGTCTAATACTTTTCCTGCTAAGCTTTTATTGCTTTGTGAGAACAAATTTGATACTGATAAAACGAGAACAAAAAAAATAAATATTCTGTAAGACATCAGATTAATAGAATGCATATAATAAAATTAATATTGCAAAATTGATCTTGTAATGTTTAAGAATTGTTACTAACAGGTTAAAAAAAGTTTACTAGAAATATAAATTCTATTATGTTGACCAACAATACTATCTTCCAGATTGTAATAAATATTACTTGGATCACCTGACTATGATAATAGATTCTGTATTGTTATCATGGAATTTGATTTGAACTACTTCATTACCTTGATCAACGTAGATGGAATACTTCCAAAATTTAGTTGCTTAATTGATCAAACAATTATGTCCAGCCAGTAAGGGTGTCAAGACAGTGTGTATATCTTTTCGATCAGTTAGTCTGAAAATTTCAATTTAGTTAGTAATTTAATTTTATTATAAAACTATGTCTTGGAGAAAATTCAACGGGGAGTCAATGGACGTTTCTATTTTCAAAGCGGTAGAAGCTGCTATCATACGTGAAACTCAGAAAGGGTATCAATTAAAAGTATGTATTGGAACAGACTCCCAAGTGAAAGGAAAAGAAACTGATTTTGCAACAGTTATTGTTTTTTTGCGGCTAGGACATGGTGGTTTCATGTTTATTCATAACGAAAAAAGCCTTCAGACATTCACCATCAAAGAGCGTATGTTGATGGAAGTAAATAAAAGTATTGAAGTGGCTTATGAATTATGTTCACTCTTTACAAAATATGACGTAGATATGGAAGTTCACGCAGACATTAACACCAATCCCCAATTTAAAAGTAATGATGCCTTACGTGAAGCGATGGGCTACATCCTGGGTATGGGCTTTGTTTTTAAAGCTAAGCCAGATGCCTTTGCAAGCAGTAGCTGTGCGAATAAAATGGTAAACTAAAAACGTGATTCTTTACTGATAAAAACTCTCAGTTTTTGTATCGAAATCTCATCATGTCTAGAACACCTAAAAATACAAAACCTGACCGGAACCTGGCCGGGAATTAGCCGAAAAAAAGAATCCATGAATTTGAAAGTGAAAGTTTTTTCTAGTACTAGACATCTAGTAAAGTGGGTTTTTCAATCTAATAAAGTAAACCGTATTTTTGTCAACTGTATTACCAGCTCCAGGCAAGTTTTTTGCTAAGTATGAACCAACTCCCACAACACCAAAATCATCATCATTACATACTGCAATTAAACTTTTATTTATTACGACTACACCCTCTGCCTTATCATGAGGGTAAAGTGTTGGTATATCGGTCATCAAGTCTGCAATTAGTGTTTTAGTAACTGGTACTATTCCGTTTTCTGTAAGCTTGTCAAGTGTTTTGAGCTCTTCAACAGTTTTTCCACTATACAATTTACCAGTAGCACTATTTGTGGCATCTGAAATATTAGTAGCATTAGCCAAATCAATTTTATATACTCTCTTGAACACTGTTGATCTGTTTACTTCAGTTGGAAATTCACCGTCACGCTCAATTACTAGGAAAGTATTATTGGTGAGGGCAGTGATTTCACTACAAGCTTGTAAAGTAGATTTTTCCATCATATACACATACTCCTTGGTTGCACCAGACGCAATATCAAATGTTAATATACGAATCGCTAAAGAACCCGAAATTAGAGTAGATGAAGGATTAAATAGTGGAAATTGCATTATCCCTACAATTGTTTTACCATCAGGAGTAATGGTCAAACCTTCCATACCACGGTTAGGACGTCGGCGAGCTAAAACAAGGGGCAATTTTCTTGTTCCTGTTGAATATGGATTTATTCGCTCCATACTTTTACCATTAGCATCAAAGTGAACAAGATGAGGACCGTACTCATCAGCTACCCAAAATGTGCCGTCGGGCGCAAGTGCAAAGCCTTCTGGATCTAATCCATCAATACTTGTAGAAAGTGTGGCACCTGTTGTTGAAATTGCAGTTTCACCTGTAGCACCCTGCCCTATAGGGTTTGGCAAACCTGTAAGCTTCACACCGGCTTCATTTTTAAGTTCAATTATCGATTCAAGGATTAAGCTGCTATTTTTTAATCGAAACTTACCAATTTGTGGGGCAAAATCGGGCTTGGCAAACACTTTTTGGTTTGTAACTGTTCCATCAATATTGGGCCCTCTATCGGTAAGCATGTAAAAAACGGTGGGATCTTGTGGGTC
>CAMDWC010000155.1 GCA_945878825.1 Haliscomenobacter hydrossis DSM 1100 | reverse complement strand
TCCGGATTGTCTTGCATTTTTAATTCTTTCCAAGGTCATGAATGCAGCGTGTCCTTCATTGCAATGATATACATTTCCATGAATACCCAAGGCTTCCATAGCTCTTATACCCCCAATACCAAGTAAAATTTCCTGCTTTAACCGGTGTTCGTTATCACCACCATATAATTGGTGCGTTAAGGTTCTGTCTGCCCAGGCATTCTCTGCAATATCTGTATCTAATAAATACAGATTAATACGCCCTGCTTTTAATGCCCATATTTTAGCCCATACCATTCTGCCTGGCAAGGAAATTTGAATTTTTAGCCATTCGCCCTGCACATCCCTGACAGGTTCCATGGGCATTTTAGTATATTCCTGCGGCGGGTATTCATTAATTTGATCGCCATGCAAGGAGATATGCTGCTGAAAATAGCCATATCTGTACAATAATCCAACGCCAGACAGGTTTACTCCCTGATCGCTGGCTTCCTTTAAATAATCACCAGCTAAAACACCTAAGCCACCTGAATAAAGGCGAACAGATATATGAAGGCCAAATTCCATGCTAAAATAAACGATTTTAGGGTCATTGGTTTCCGTCGTTTTATTCATGTAGGTCTTGAAGTCAGCATAAATCTGCTGTACTTTAGCCATAAATTGTGGGTCATTGGCCAACGCTAATGCCTTTTCACTACCCAGTTGGTCTAATATGACCAATGGGTTACATTGACTTGTTTGCCACGCCTCGGGATTCAACGATTCAAATAAATCCATCGCCTCCCTGTGCCATGACCACCATAAATTTCCCGCAATTTCTTGTAGTGGCTTCAATGCAACGGGTAACCTTGAGGACACAAATATCCTTTTTAAATGAGTAGCACTGGTTTGTATTTCCTCAGTCATTATGTTTGATTAAAATTTGTAAAGAAAAGAAAGTTATTGCAATGCTGCTTTGTATCGTCTGATCGTTTCATCCAGGCCCATATATAATGCGTCTGTAATGAGTGCATGTCCTATGGAAACTTCCACTAAATGGGGTACTTTTTGCGCATAAAAAGATAAATTTTCTAAATTTAGATCGTGTCCGGCATTTATTTTCAATCCAAGAGAATGCGCTAATAAGGCTGCCTGGACATGACTTTTAACGGCTTCTTCTGGTGTGGTCGAAAAGTTTTTTGAAAATGGTCCGGTATAAAATTCTACACAATCTGCGCCACACCCTTTTGCTCCATGAATCATTTCTGCTACGGGGTCAACGAATATCGAAACACGAACACCCGCCGCCTTTAAAAGGTTGCAAACGGACAAAAGGAAATCTTTATTTTTGATAGTATTCCATCCTGCATCGGAGGTAAGTGCTTCCGGAGCATCCGGCACTAAAGTGCATTGCGCAGGTCGGTGCTCAAGCACCAGCGCTATAAAATCAGTCGTTGGATTCCCTTCGATATTTAATTCCGTTTGTATATGCTGTTTGAGCGTACCAATATCATCGTATCTAACATGGCGCTGATCGGGCCTTGGATGAACGGTAATACCTTCTGCTCCAAATTTTTCACAATCTAAAGCTACCTGTAATAAGTTGGGAAGATTTCCACCGCGCGCATTTCTTATGAGGGCTACTTTATTTAAATTAACGCTTAATCGAGTCATAAAGAGGCTTTTTAAGACAAATGTGGGACAAAAATCAAAATTTAAGCTAATTTTACCAAATTAAATGAAAAATAGATTTAACATCGCGCATGTTTTCAAGAAAATTAGACTTGTTTTCATTCTTTTTACTGCTCGTCGTCGTGGTGCTTTGTGGTGCTTTAATTGGCACTGGTGTAAGTACGGCTATAGCTAATTTTTTCGGCTTCACAGTGGCAGACCTTATAAAAGTGCCTGCTTCCGGGTATGAAAAATTAGAAAGAGATGTTTTGCGATGGGTCAATATGGCCAGCCAGATATTTACGTTTTTGATTCCCGCCCTGGTGTATCGTATATATTATTTTAAAGAGGATAGGGTAGGCGCTTCCTTCGTTCCTTCGGCTACTTTTTTTTATTTTATTATAATTACCCCTTTGTGGGTCATTGGTTCTTTCCCTCTGGTTGAATGGCTTTACCGCCAAAATCTATTGCTTCCTTTGCCTGAATCTCTTTTAGCACTTGAAAAAGGAGCAAATGAAACATTGACAGCTTTATTGAAAATGGAGGATGGTTTTGAGTTTGTTCAAAATGTTATCGTTATGGCAGCTATTCCCGCTCTTTGTGAAGAATGGTTGTTTCGGGGAGTTATTCAGAAAAAATTGGTAACAACCCTTCCGAAACCTTGGATGGGCATTGTATTGACTGCGATTATTTTTAGTGCCATTCACTTTCAATTTGCCGGATTTATTCCCAGGATGTTTCTGGGTATTCTGTTGGGTTATTTATATTTTTTCTCTGGTAATATTTGGATAGCTATTTGGGGGCATTTTGTTTTTAATGGCGTTCAGGTGCTATCTAAATTTTTGAATATTCAAAGTGAGGAAGTTTTACCTGATAATTTAGTGCCTAATCCCGATGTAATTTGGGTAATCATTTCCGCCCTGCTTACCGCCGGTGTTTTCTTTTATTTCAATAAATTAAAAGCTAAGTAAATGAAAACAAGGTTTTTTACCGGGCTGGTTTTTGTTTTGGTCACTTTGACCTGTGTTTTCAGTGGATTTGCTTATTTTTCTTTGCTATTCTTTTTCATTGCCGGACTTTGCCTCTTCGAGTTTTCCAAACTAGTCATAATTGATACGTTAAAAACTAGCAACGCAATGGTGGTTATCTTAGGATTGTTTCCGGTTGTGCTAATGATGCTTTATCTCAATAATCATTTTCTGGAAAGGGATTTAATTCTATATCCAGCCTTATATTTCATCATTTTTACATTGGCTTTATTTATTGGTAAAGGTCATTCCATTGAAAATATGGGTTATATCGCTATGGCCACTGCATATATAGGTGTTCCCTTTGCGATATTGTTGTGGATCAGTATGGATAACAATGTTTATTTACCAGGTAGGGTGGCAGGTTTGCTTTTCTTAACCTGGGCAAATGACACCGGCGCTTATATTTCGGGAAAACTATTTGGAAAATATCCATTAATGAAGCGCATTTCTCCTAAAAAAACATGGGAAGGATTTATCGGTGGGTTAATTTTTGCTATTCTTTTTGCCTTTGCTTTATCGTATATGCCTTACACAAATCTTCAAATCACCCATTGGTGGATTTTAGCACTGATTGTCAGTGTGTTCGGACCCATAGGTGATCTTGTGGAGTCTTTATTAAAACGGGAAAAGCAAGCAAAAGATTCTGGAAGTTTGCTTCCAGGCCATGGTGGTTTTCTGGATAGGTTCGATGCCTTTATTTTTCATCTGCCGTTTTGTGCCCTTTATCTTTTTTGGTTTGTAAATAAATAATTATTTTTTAAAATATCAGAACGATGATTTTTCATAAAGAAGGCTTTTTTTGGCTAACTATTGCCATGGTTTTTGTAATTTTTCTTTCTTTGCTAGGTTATTTTTTATTTCCTGACTTTTTGTGGTTAGGAATAGCTGTGAGCCTGGTAATTTTTATCTTGATTGCGCAGTTTTTCAGGAATCCGGTAAGAAAAATTAAAGAGTACAACGATAATCTGGTCTATGCCCCTGCCGATGGAAAAATTGTGGTCATAGAACCTGTTATGGAAAATGAATTTTTCAAAGAAGAAAGAATTCAGGTATCTATTTTTATGTCGCCATTGAATGTGCATGTTAACAGGAATCCTGTTGGGGGTAAAATTAATTATTTTAAATATCACCCGGGAGAATTTTTAGTTGCCTGGCATCCAAAGTCCTCAACAGAGAATGAAAGGACCACTATTGTTTTTGGCGAAGGAAAAAATGCGTTGCTAGTCAGACAAATTGCCGGTGCTGTGGCTCGTAGAATTTGCTGTTATATAAAAGTGGGACAAGAAGTTAAACAAGGTGAGGATTTTGGATTCATAAAATTTGGTTCAAGGGTAGATTTATTTCTACCATTAGATGCAAGAATAAATGTAAAAATTGGAGAAATTTCAACAGGAAACAAAACGATAATAGCCTATCTAAAGGAAAAATAGTTAAAATACTTGGCAGCGATTTTAATTTATAGACGTTAACAAAGTGTAATATTCAATTTTAGTTCCTAATAATTTTGGAAACTGTATAATTGTATTATTTTTACTTGAATTTTATTACACATTAACAAAATTAAGATTGGTATGAAAAAACACTTACTAGTGCTTTCACTAACTTTTTTTGGTGCAATTAGTGTTTTTGCACAAAGAACAATTAGTGGTAAAGTGACCGATGCAGGTGGCGAACCGCTCATCGGTGCCAGCGTGGTGGTTAAGGGAACCAGCTCTGGAACCGTAACGGATATCGATGGAAGTTACAGTTTATCTGTACCTTCTGATTCAAAGATTTTGGTGTATTCTTACACTGGATATGAATCAAAAGATGTCGAATTGGGTGCGTCAAACACCGTTGACGTTGTGCTTGCCGAAGGCGCGGAACAACTTTCTGAAGTTGTAGTTGTAGCTCAAGGTCTTACTCGTGAAAAAAAGGCATTGGGTTACGCCGTTTCAGGGGTCGATCAGAAGGAAATTCAGGACAGACCGTTAGCGGACGTAGGTAGAGTACTTCAGGGTAAAATTCCTGGTGTTTCTGTAACGTCAACTTCAGGTGTTTCTGGAACAGGTACAAATATCGTTATTAGAGGATATTCCTCTATTACCGGTTCTAATCAACCATTATTCGTAGTGGATGGGGTACCTTTTAACTCAAACACAAATCAAAGAGGTGGATTTACCCAGGGTGGTCAATCTTCTTCAAGCCGCTTTTTGGATCTTGACCCAAATAGCATTGAAAGTGTTACTGTATTGAAAGGTCTTGCTGCAACAGTAACTTATGGTGACCAAGGTCGTAATGGGGTGATTCTTGTAACTACAAAAAGTGGTTCCAAAAAATCCAGGAAAGCAGAATTCCAGGTAACTCAATCTGTATTTACCAATACGGCTCATTTACCAAAATATCAGAATACTTATGTTGGAGGTTTCCAGCAAAATATTGGTTATTTCTTTAGTAACTGGGGACCAACGATTGAGGAGGCAAAGCTTTATCCTTCTCAAAACACCAACGCAGCATTAACTAATCACCCTTATGCATTCCTTGGAAATGCTGCATTAAGAGCTGGTCAGGCTGATTATGTTGCGTCAGTGAGTCCTTACAAAATGGAGGTGTTTCCTAACAATATTAGTGATTTCTTCCGTCAGGGTAATATCTTTAATACCAGTGTAAATGCTTCTGGTGGAGGTGATAACGTGAGTTATAACATTTCTGCAGGTTATTTAGACGAGCAAGGGTATATTCCAAATAACGGTTTAAAGAAGTTAAACTTAGGATTAGGCTTAAACGCCAAATTATCTAATAAGCTTTCAGTAACTACTTCCTTTAGCTACTCTAATACAGACCAGTATTCTCCCCCTTTAAGTGGTGGTGGTGGAAACAATGCTTATGATTTCCCATCTGTTTTAGCTAACGTTATGTACACACCTCGCCAGGTTGACTTGATGGGTTGGCCTTATGAAGATCCAACCTCAAAAGTATCTGTTTATTTTAGAGGAGGTAATGATATACCTAATCCTCGTTGGGTATTACAGAACTACAAAACATCTGGTGTTGTAAATCGTATTTTCTCTGCAACAAGCTTTAATTATCAAATCGCGAAGGATTTAACTTTATTGTATAAAGTTGGTTTGGATACCTACAGTGAATCTCAAGAATTCAGATTCAACAAAGGGGGCGTTCAGTTCGTAAATGGTTACTACAATACCTGGGATATCCAAAATACCATTTGGGATAATACGGTAATCTTAGGCTATAATAAAGCTATTTCTAAAAAATTAAGCGTTGCTGCACGTCTTGGTGGAAACATGCGTAACGATACTTATCGCAACGTATTTGTACAAAGCCAGAACCAGTTGGCAAGGGATTTATTCCGCCATAATAACTTCATTGATAACGTAGCTTCTGATGGGATTCAGGAAGAAACCAGAATGGGTATTTTCGGTGAAGTAACCGTAGATTACAATAGCTACCTGTTCTTAAATCTTGCGGGAAGAAATGACTGGACTTCAACGGTTGAAAAAGAAAACCGTCGTATTCTTTATCCTTCTGCCAGTTTATCGTTCGTTCCAACTTCTGCTTTCCCTGGATTATCCAGTGATTTCTTGAATTTCTTGAAAATCAGAGCAGGTGTAGGAACCTCTGCAGGTTTCCCTCGCCCATATCAAACAAGAAATATCTTAGATCAAAGTGCCCGTGCATGGTTGTTACCTTCAGGTGCTGCTGTACAAAGTCATGCAGTTAATAATTCTTTGGGAAATCCAAATTTACGTCCTGAGTTACATACAGAGTTTGAATTTGGTATTGAAACAAAACTATTAAAAGGTTTACTTGGTCTTGATCTTACTGTATATCGTCGCGATACCCGTGATTTGATTACCAGTGCGCCGCTTGACTTCGCAACAGGTTATTCTTCTACTACCATAAATATTGGTAAAATCAGAAACGAAGGTATTGAGGTTGCTTTAACAGCTACCCCAGTTTCAACACCTGATTTTCAATGGAATGTTACCTTGAATTTTACCAGAAATAAACCTTTAGTGTTAGACCTTGGTGGTACACTTCAAGAAGTTCAGGTGAGTGGTTTTGGCGGCTCATTAGGTAACTATGCTATTGTAGGTAAGCCATTTAACATGATTAAAGGTACTGGTTATAGGAGAAATGCTGAAGGTAAAGTGCTGGTTGATGGTGGTGGGTATTTAGTAAGTACGCCAGGTGCTATCAGTTTGGGTGACCCTAATCCGGCGTTTACAACAAGTTTAATCAATGGTTTCACCTATAAAGGATTTAACCTTGATTTCATGATTTCTTATCGTCATGGTGGCGCATTATACAGCAGTACTGCTGGTGCCTTGATGGGTAGAGGCCTTACCAACGATACAGGTAAAGAGGTATATGACCGTGCGCAAACCTTTATTTTCCCTGGTGTATTACAATCTGATGGAACACCTAACAACAAGCAGGTTACTGCAGCGGATGTAGGCTTCAACAATTTATATTTCTTTGGTGATGAAGGTCGTATGTATGATGGTACAACTATTCGTTTACAAGAAGTTTCATTAGGTTACTCAATTCCCAAAAAGTTAGTAGAAAAAACACCTTTCAAAGCTATTTCTCTTTCTGTAAGTGGAAATAATCTTTGGTATAAAGCAGTTAATCTTCCTGCAGGTCTTAATCTTGATACTGATAACCTAGGTTTAGGTGTAGGAAACGGTTTAGGATTTGAGCTTTTAACTGGTCCAAGTGCCCGCAGAGTAGGTGGAACTTTAAAACTAACTTTCTAATTGGCAGTATTGCCACATTTTTTTCGTCTTAATAAAAAAACAAAGAAATGATACATAAAATCAAAATGTTGTTTTTGATATTGGCGGTTACAGTGGTTAGTTCATGCGAATTAGATTTGCTTGATAACCCCAATGCTGTAACAGTTAATAATGCTGATATCAATTATCTCCTCAATTCAGTGACTACTGGATATGTAGGAAATTTCAATGGCTTTAGTGATCCTGG
>CAMDWC010000154.1 GCA_945878825.1 Haliscomenobacter hydrossis DSM 1100 | reverse complement strand
AAATCCTTATTATTTTTAAAAAAATAATTAGACACTTCTCCATTGGGCATTTGACCATATAGCTTTTTATCACTCACATCGGGGTTATTGACCATTTCTTCGCTGGCAAGAAAATTGATATAGTCCATATCATTCGGTCTTCTTTGAATGCCGTTACTGATAAACAGATCTTTCCAACCGTCATTATCAAAATCTGCAAGCAAGGAAGCCCAACTCCAGTCGGTGGCAGCAATACCCGCCAAATGTGCTATTTCTGCAAATTGAGGAATATTATTTTCATCTAAACCCAGGTTCAATTGAAGGGCATTTTTTGAAAATTGTCGGCCAAACCCTAGGGATAATTTTAATTTATAGGTATTATAAGCATCTTCACCGGCAGATTTTTTTATTACTACTTCGTCTTCCGGCAACATATCAAGGGAAACAATATCTATGTAACCGTCATTATTGTAATCAGCCAGATCATTGCCCATAGAAAATCGGGAAGTGTGTTTTATCGACTGACGTAGGACTTCAGTGAAACTTTTATTTTTATTATTAAGATATAAATAATCATTTTCACTAAAATCATTGGAAATGTATAAATCCGGCCAGCCGTCGTTATTTACATCGCTGATCCCAATACCTAACCCATATCCCAATTGGCTACTGTAAATGCCCGCACTATTAGTTACAGAGTAAAACGTATTATCAGCATTTTCAAAAAACCTGTCCCCAGCTAAAGCATCATCGAAATTTCTTTTTGATGCTTCATTCAACCTGTGCTCGGTATGAACGGAATGATTGAGTAAATACATGTCGAGATCTCCGTCAAGGTCAAAGTCGAGGAAGGCACTTTGTGTACTGAAACCACTAAAATTTAAACCGTATCGTTCAGCCTCCTCAGTAAAAGTGAGGTCACCCTGATTGATAAATAGTTCGTTTTCCCCTTTTATTCCTTTATAATTACCCAAGCGGCACTGATAAATATCCAAAAGACCATCCCCGTTAATATCTACCATAGTAACGCCTGTTTTCCATGCGCCAGGTGATGCAACGCCAGCTTTTAGTGTAATATCCTCAAATTGCCAGTTTCCCTTATTTAGATATAACTTATTACTTACCTGATTACCAGTAATATAAATATCTAATAGGCCGTCATTGTTAATGTCGCCCAGTGCTACGCCGCCACCATTATAAAAATAGAGGTACTCGATGATATTGAAGTCTTCTGTTTCAACAAGGTTGTTTGAAAAAGATACATTTGATAGAGAGGAAGGAACGGAGTTGAATAAAGTCGATTCGGACGATTTACTTTGGTTACAGGTAGTTACCGTAAGGGACAGCGTACTGTACAGTAGTAAAATAGACCAATTAGACTGTTTCATTTCACCCCCTTTTCTTGCTGAAAATTAATTTTTTCCCTTTTGGATGGTAAATGCCTGGGCTTGCTCATTATTGTTCGCCACCATTAAAACAGGTTTATTATTTACGGTAACCATAGAAAAACCTCTTGCCTGACCTTTTAACTTAAAGCCTGAGTCTTTTGAGGAGATTGATCTGAAATCTCCCTTTCCATTGCCTTTTAAATATAAGCCATAACTGGCATCATACCTACCCACTTCTGGTTTAGATTGATATAAATTTCCCCCCAATAGAATATCCTGTTGATTGTCCCCATCAAAATCATTGATTGAAATGGCATAAACGGGTGAAAATTGAGCTTCTACAGGCAGGGGAATTTTGGTGAACGACCCTTTCCCCGTATTTAAATATACTACGGTTTCAAGGGTATTCGCCTGTAATTTCAAAGCGGATTCAAGCAAGGGCTTATCAAAAATATCAGTAATTTGCTGGTTCTTGTAGCTATTGTATTTTAAGTATTTCTTTTTCAAAATGGGCATTTGTAAAACTAAATCATGACGTAAAATGAAGGGATATGATTTATCTCCGTTATACTGACATAAAATTTGTTCTATCGTACCGTTTTGATCAAAATCGTGAATGTAAAGTTCAATAGGCTGTTTCATAGAAGCGCGAAACCTGGAGTTTAGTCCATGATTCCCAGCGACTAAATCTGGATATCCATCGTTATTTACATCTGCTGATTCCACGGTGTTCCACCAGCCATTAGTATTTTCAAACCCTGCATTTTTAGAAATTTCCGTAAACTTACCCCCATTATTTTGAAAAATGCGAAGTGGCATATATTCTCCAACAACAAGTAGGTCAAGATCTTTGTCGTTATCATAATCAATCCAAACAGCATCGGTGATCATGCCTATGTTTTTTAAAGAGGGAATTATTTTTGACGTAACGTCGCTATAATTTCCTTTTCCGTCATTCTGTAAAATAAATCCATTAGCGGGCAATCCGTAATAAATTGGGATGGAACGAACACCAACGAATAAATCAATATCTCCATCGAGGTCATAATCAGCTGGTTTAACCGTTGAGGTACTTTCAAACTGATTTGCAGGCAGTATTTGGTTTGATTTTACCAGTTTACCATTGGATGTATTGAAATATAGACGATCAGCCAAAGAGGAGGAACTGTTGGAAACCTCGTTACTTCCACTGGCAACATAAAGATCATTTTTTCCGTCTCCGTTGGCATCAAAAATAGCACAATCAGTGTCTTCGGAATCTTTGTCTATATCAAAAAGAGATTTTTGAACAGACAAAAACTGCCCATTGGGTTGCTGAAAGAAAAGGGAACCAGGGGTGCCTGACGAACCGCCCATGTAGAGGTCTTCTCGTTGGTCTCCATTTATATCGCCCTTGCAAATACAAGGACCTTCAGAGGAAAGCATGTGAAAAACCAGTCTGTCCCGATCGAAATCGACAAAGGGATTTTCAATATGGCGATAATTTAAAATGGAGGGATTATTGAATTCAGCGAATATTTGTTGCTTGCTTACGTAAGGAATTTCCTTTTTTAATACAGCATTTTCCTGCATTAGCCGAACGGTTTGGTTTACCTTAACATTTCTGAGGATCGTTAATTCATCATTTGGCCATTCTATAAATATACTATCAACCATCTTTACTTTCCCCAAACCAATATTTGGTCTGGGATCTACCGTAGATTGGAATCCACGGATGGGAATATGCTCTAAATATAGTTTCTCCCCTCCAACAAAGGCAGTGATTTTAGTCCCAATGGCATTGGTATTACCTTTTACACCTGTTAATTGAAACTTTAAATAACTATTTTCAGGATTTATCTGTCTGCTTTGATTTTGAAATAGGGAAAAAGGTGCGTTGACGTTATTCACCACCAGATCAAGATCGCCATCATTATCGAGATCACCATAAGCGGAACCATTGGAGAATCCAGGATTTCCCAAACCTAGTTCTGTCGCATTATCCTTAAAAGATAAATTTCCCTGATTGATAAAGGCATGATTTGGAATTGGATTGGAGGGAATGAGCTCAACCAATTTTTTATAGGCGTCCCCCTTATTCGACATGATTTGTTGAACAGTATTTTCCTCGGTAACGAATTTTAAGAAATCCTGATCAGTTAAGTCCTGATAAATACCATTGGCAACAAAAATATCTTTGCGTCCATCATTTTGAAAATCAAAAATAAGGGCACCCCAGCTCCAATCGGTTGCGGCGACATCGGTTAAACGGCCAATTTCACTGAAAGTATTGTCTCCATTGTTCAATTGAAGCATATTTCTGGTGAATTGATGCCAATAGCCATTTTGAATATTTAATTGATATCTATCCCAGTTATCGTAAGTGG
The DNA here is from genome assembly GCA_945878825.1 of Haliscomenobacter hydrossis DSM 1100. Taxonomy (GTDB): domain Bacteria; phylum Bacteroidota; class Bacteroidia; order Chitinophagales; family Saprospiraceae; genus BJGN01. The sequence goes on along the minus strand of CAMDWC010000154.1, from coordinate 3,967 downwards.
TAACTGTTTTTAATCGGGCATCATCGCGAGGTAGCATATCCGTCACAAAAATATCGGGTAAGGCGTCATTATTGATATCAGCCATATCAGCGCCCATGGAAGCAGCACTGATAGAGCGCATGTTACTTTCTAATTGTTCTGTGAAAGTTCCATCGCCGTTATTGTGATATAAATAATCGCGCTCAAAAAAATCATTTGAAACGTAAATATCTAACCAGCCATCTTTATCGATATCCCCGACCGTTACACCTAATCCAAAGCCAATAATACTGCCATAAATACCTGCTTCTTCACTTACGTCGGTGAAATGATTATTGTCATTTCTAAAAAGTTTATCACCACCTACCGGATCGCGATTTGGCCTTTCATTTTTGCGTAAATTAAAACTTCCAATGGCTTGATATGAGTTATTGAGTAAATACATGTCAAGATCGCCATCTTTATCATAATCAAAAAAAGCAGCATGGGTTGAAAAACCTTTATCGGCTAAGCCATACTTTTCGGCTTCTTCAGAAAATTCAGGAATTCCGTCGGCATTATTGCCTTTATTAATGAATAGTTCATTCTGTTTATTATCCCCTTTAATATCTCCTGAGTTACAAACATAAATATCGAGCAAACCATCCCCGTTGACATCGGCCAGGCTAACGCCGGTGGACCACGCTTTGGTTCCTGCTACTTTCGCAATGGCAGTTATGTCTTCAAATTTAAAATTCCCTTTATTAAGGAATAATTTATTTGGAAGCATATTAGCCGTCATGTAAATATCAATGAGTCCGTCATTATTGACGTCTCCAAGTCCTACCCCCCCTCCATTATAATAATTTCGGTAAGTATAAATATTGAATTTGGCATCAAAGCTTAATTTATTTTCAAAGGATATGCCACTTTCGTTCGCTTTTATCTCTTTGAAAAGGGGATTAGACTTGTTTTTTTCCGATGAACAACCAATAACTCCTAAAAGGAGTGGAAAAAATAATATGGCCTGAAGGAAATAATTTTTCATAATAAAATACTTCGTTGAAAAAGATTATTTTTTTTCTTCTTCCAATGCTTCCTTAGCTTTCTTTTCTACCGCCTCCACTTTTCTCATATCTGTGAAAACAACTTGCACATACTGGTCATCCCTGATAAATATGTTTATTCTCCTGTATTTATCCATTTTAGCGTAAATCTTTCCCTGGCTTGGATGGTTTATCAATTGAAAGTCGTCCCCATACCATTTTTTGAATACAACTAACAGATCTTCCAGTAATTTATCGGACCAATATTGTTTATTCCACGGAGCCCATTTTTCGTAAGTAAAAGTAACGGGCATTTCATAAATTTTATCCTCGTGGAAGGAAGGGTAGAAACGCATGAAAACAGGTTCGCTTAGTTCGTTTTTCAATTGATATTGAACGCTGGTATTCCCGGTACCGTGCGTAAATATTTTTTGTTTATTCATATCCCAGCAATAATCATAAAATTCTTTTCTGGACATACTGAAGAAAACATCCAAGAAAAGATAGTCTGGGTTCTTAATGCCATCTTTCTCTTTAGTTGGTTCTTTTGAACAATTTGTGGAGAAGACAGAAAGAAAAATAAGATAAAATAAAAAATACTTTTTCATGTGTTAATAACTTAAAAATACTGGAAAATCATTGTTTTTACCTACGATAACATGTAGTTTGTCCTTTATACGAATAGAGGTTAAAGAACGTATTTCTCCTTTTATAAAAAGGCCGGATTCCTTTTGTTTTTGCGGAATAAAACCACCATTTCCTAAGCCTTTTAAAAGCAAACCATAGCTTCCAAGATAGATTCCTGTTTCAGGTTTTGCCCTGGATTGGTTCCCGCCAAGTAAAATATCCTGACGACCGTCTTTGTTGAAATCTGCAACTAAAAGGGCATAAACAGGGCTGAATTGTGCTTCGGCAGGAAGTGGCTTTTGGATGAATTTTTTACCTCCTTGATTTAGGAGTATGCTCGACGACAAGTTAAAAGCTTTTAATTGAAAGGAGGATGCTATTTGTTCCTTGGTGAATATATCGCTTATTCTCTGATTTTGATAGTTTGAAAAACGCAGGTATTTTTTCTTTAAATAAGGGAGCTGGAGAACTAAATCGGTTCTTAGATGCAGCGGCAACTCCTTTCCCTCGTAATACCTCGTAAGAATTTGCTCTACGGTTCCGTTATTATCAAAATCGTTAACATAAAGACCGATTGGTTCAGTATTTGACGCTTTAAACCTTGAATTTAATCCGTGGTTTCCAAGCACAACATCTGGGTATCCATCTCCGTTAAAATCACCTAGTGAAATGGAATGATACCAGCCATTTGTGTATTGTAAGCCAACTTTTTCAGATTGGTCAATAAATTTACCTTTAACTTGAAGGAATAAACGCACAGGCATCCATTCTCCTACGATGATTAGATCTATCTGACCGTCTATATTGAAATCAAGCCATGCGGCATCTGTTACCATGCCTATAGATTGGATATCGGGTATTAAAGTAGAGGTAACATCGTTGAATTGACCCTTACCGTCATTTTGTAGAAGATAACTTGACACGGGCTGGCCATAAATATTAGGTGAAACTCTTCCACCAACAAAAAGATCTACATCTCCGTCATTATCAAAATCAGCTGCTTTTACTGTTGAGGTACTTTCTAAATTCACGGGGCTTGGTAATACTTGTTGACTCTTGGTCACGGCTTTGCCCTTTGTATTCAGGTACAACCTATCCATCAAGGTTAAAGAGCTATTATTAACTTCGTTACTTCCGCTGCTAACATAAAGTTCAGGATAACCGTCGTTATTTGCATCGAAAAATACACATCCAGTATCCTCTGAGGCTAAATCCTCGTCAAAGACGGTATTTCCCATGGTTTTAAAATGACCGGAAGCATTTTGAATCCATAATCTACCTGCCTGACCTTGTGCACCACCAATATAAAAATCATCTAATCCATCCTTGTTGAAATCTCCGGAACAAGTGCAGGGGCCTTCATTAGAAATCATATTATAACGCAATCGTTCTTTATCAAAATCAACGTAATTACTTTCTAAATGTTTAAATTGAAAGCCTTTTGGAAAGGATACAGATTGAAAAAGAGGGGGTAATAAAGAGTTTGGTTTAAGCGGAGTTTTCTGGCTAACTGTTGCAGTTTTTTTTTGAAAAACAGGTAATAACTGGTCGGCCTTTAAATTGTAAAGTTTAGATATATTTTGATTAGGCCATTCAATAATTAAGGAATCTACAATGGAGTCTAAGCCTAGTCCAAAATGAAAACGATAATCTACCGAAGACATAAAACCTCTCGTGGGCGCTAATTCCTGATAGAGTATTTTATCTTTTAAATGAACACTTACTTTGCTGCCCAGGGCAAAAGTATTTTTTCCTTCTCCAACCAAGTCCAGACTGAAGAAGTGCCGGTCTTTAAAAATAGTATTACTTCTATTTTCATAAATAAAAGAAGGCATGTTTATGTTATTAATAACTAAGTCTAAATCTCCATCGTTATCCAAATCGCCATAAGCTGAACCATTTGAATGAGAGGGTAAATCTAATCCCCAGTCTTTAGCCATATCTTTGAATTCAAAACCGCCTTCATTTTTAAAAGAAAAGTTGGAGATTTTATTTGAGGGTATGGAATCGATTAATTGTTTTATCACCTCTTTCTTTTGCCTGATGATTTGTCTAACCATATCAGGATTACCTATAAAGTTGACATAATCCTGGTTTAGAAGATCTTTATAAATGCCATTTGCGACAAAAATATCCTTTAAACCATCCATATCCATGTCAAAGATCAGCGCACCCCAGCTCCAGTCCGTGGCGTGCACCCCTGAAAACCGGGAAATTTCAGAAAATGAAATCTCTTCGTTTATATTTGATCCATTGTTTAATTGTAGCGTATTTCTACTGAATTGATGATAATAACCCTGGTTAAGATTGGTTTGATACTTATCCCATTTTTCAAA
>CAMDWC010000153.1 GCA_945878825.1 Haliscomenobacter hydrossis DSM 1100 | reverse complement strand
TTTGGATGAGAAGTGATGTCAAACTTACTGAAATCAACTTCAATTTTTGGAACATCAATCTGAATATAACCACCAGATTCGAAATCTAATATTTCACCATCAGGAAGTTCAACGACAAATTCTTTTATGAAAGTAGATACATTATAATTTGAAACTACTTCACATTCCCACTTTTTGATACCAAAAATCTCCTCAGGAATATGAATTTCCATATCCTGACGCACTTTAACTTGGCAGGCAAGACGCTTATGTTCTGCCACTTCCTTTCTGGTCAGGTGATTCAGTTCAGTGGGAAGCACATCACCACCTCCACTGGAAACATGACACTCACACATAGCGCAAGTTCCACCACCGCCACAAGCGGAAGGCAAGAAAATATTATTATCCGCAAGAGAGGAAAGCAATGAGCTACCCTGTTTTACTAACAAAGGTGAACCCTCATTTCCATTGATAATAATTTTTACATCTCCTTGAGCCACCAATTTTTGGCGAGCCACTATGAGCATCAACGAGAGGGCGAGAATAACTAACGTAAAAACGAAAGTTGCCATCAAAATCGTTTGAAGACCAGCAAGGAAGAGAAAGGAATTAGTAGTCATCAAAACCATAAAACTTGTAAACATAGTTTTTATTTATTTTGTGAAGGCTGCAGGATCAATTCCCATTAAACTCATGAATGCCATTCCCATTAGTCCGGTAAGTATGAATGCCATACCTAAACCACGCAAAGCGGGAGGAACATTGGAGTATTGAATTTTTTCACGGATAGCGGCTAATGCCACAATAGCAAGGAACCAGCCGAAACCGCCACCCAAACCAAAGGCAATAGACTTAGAAAGATTTAATTCTCTTGAAATCATAAAAAGTGAACCACCTAGTATAGCGCAGTTTACTGTAATCAATGGTAAGAATATACCTAAGGCATTGTAAAGAGAAGGTGAAAACTTTTCTACCACCATCTCAACAAGTTGAGTTAAAGCAGCAATAACGGCTATGAATAAGATGAATCTTAAGAAAGTCAAATCCATACCAAAGAAACCTGTTTCTTTTAAGAGGTATTCATTTATTAACCAGTTCATAGGCATGGTAATGCCAAGAACAAATATAACAGCAATACCCAGACCCAAAGCTGTTTTAACCGATTTGGAAACAGCAAGATAGGAACACATCCCAAGAAAATAGGAAAGTATCATATTTTCTATGAAGGCTGTTTTAATAAAAACATTTAGAAAATCGCCCATTTTATTTCTTTTAGTTGAAATGTAATAAATGAATTAATACTAGGATATATCTACTAGTTTTGGATTAATCGTTCTGTGAATCCAAATTAATATACCTATTATAAACAAAGCCGCTGCAGGAAGAACCATGAGGTTATTATTTGCATACCAGCCAAACATAGTACTTGTAGTCGTATCTATCAGGTAGGTTGCGTTGTTTCCAATGATTTTTATTTCAACGGGGCTTCCTGCAAACAAAGTACCTTTTCCTAACATTTCTCTGATAATTGCCACAATAACAAGAATAGCTCCATAACCTAAACCATTACCGATACCATCTAAAAAGGAACGCCAAGGTTTATTGGCCATAGCATACGCTTCAAGTCTTCCCATCACAATACAGTTGGTTATAATCAAACCAATGTAAACGGATAATTGCTTCCAGATAGGGAAGTTAAGTGCTTTCAGACCAAGTTCAACAATGGTAACCAAAGTAGCTATAATCACTAGTTGAACAATCATCCTCACTTGTTTTGGGATATATTCTCTTACCAAAGAAGTAAAAAAGTTTGAGAACGCAGTAACTAAGGTTACAGAAATAGCCATGACGATAGATGGATAAACCAATGAGGTTATAGCTAACGCTGAACAAACGCCAAGAATCTGGACTGTAATAGGATTGGTATCCATTAAAGGGTCCAATAACAATTTCTTTTCTTTGGTACCGAAGAAAGGTTCTTTTTCCTCGATTTTAACTTTTTCTAATATCTCTACCATTTTGAGTAAATTTAAATATTTAACAGCTTTATTTAGTTTTCAATGGTTTCCAAATAAGGTAAATAGTATGCTATTCCTCTTTGAAGCATTTCTGTGACACCATCACAAGTAATGGTAGCCCCTGAAATACCATCCACTTCATACGTTTTGTCCTGACTTCCGCCTTTTCTTACAAGAACTGCTACTTCACCATCTTTGAAAATTTGCTTTCCAATAAACTGACCTGGAAAAGCAGGATTATCTTTAATTTCCGCACCTAATCCCGGCGTTTCACCTTTATGGTCGAAAGTAACTCCAGCAATCGTATTTAAATCAGATTTTACCGCAATATTACCCCATATTTCATCCCAAAGACCACTTCCACGAACACTTAAGATATAAAATTTTTCCTTCTCATTTTTGAAAACGAAAAGTGGTAAAAGTCTGTCCGCCTCAGCTTTCTTTTTTTCCACAGATAAATCAATTCTTTCAGCCAGAAGATTTGGAACAACCTCACCATTTATATTCAACACCACTTGTTCTACTTGTTCATTGAACATTTTCAACACTTCGTCGTCTGACAAATCATTAACATTTAGGCCTTTTCCCAAATAATCATTTACCGTTAAAAGAACTGATCTTTTACTGAATATTTCCTCGTTTTTTGTTGAGGCAGATAAAGTTAGTTCTCTCATGCCAGCCAGGGACACAGCCGCAACAACGGTCATTATAATAATGAAGGTAATGATATATTTATTACTACTTTCCATAAGATTCATTTTTGGTTTTTAATATTAAAATCTCAAGAATTTGCCAACTTGGTTAATCTTGATTTCCTTTTAGCAATATGGCCTTCAACCACAAAATGGTCGATGAGTGGAGCAAAAACATTCATAAAAAGAATAGCAAGCATCCATCCTTCCGGATAGGCAGGATTTAAAACGCGGATAACCAAGCCAATTGCCCCAATAAAAAATCCGTAAATAAGTTTACCTCTATCGGTAGCTGCCGCGGTCACAGGATCTGTTGCCATGAATGCCATAGCAAACAGAAAACTTCCCATGGAAAAGTGATAATACCATGGTACGTTCATTGCCGGTGTGGCATCCCACATATTTAAAAGGATACCCGTTACCACTAAACCCAAAACCATAGATAACATTATTCTCCAGGAGGCGATACCTAAATATAACAGTAAACCGGCACCCATAATTACAAACAACTTATGCGTTTCTCCAACAGATCCCGGGATATTTCCCCAGAACATTTGTTCCGGTGTAAAACGAGCAGTGACAGCTTCCCAACCCCCTTTGGCTGCTAAACTAAGTGGGGTCGCACCACTGTAACCGTCCACCACAGCAATACCATTTTGATAAGTCGCCCAACCAAATGATTCGAAAACAGGATTAAATAACCCCGTGACAATAAAGTTATAGCTTGCTGTCCATACACCGTCTACTTTTTCTAAACCAGCCACCCAAACGTCGTCTCCTGAGATAGTGGTAGGGTAAGCAAAGAAAATGAAGACTCTGGAAAGTAAAGCAATATTTAGAACGTTCATCCCCGTGCCACCAAAAGCTTCTTTACCTATGATAACAGCGAAGGCTACGGATATAGCTAATATCCATAAAGGTAACGCTGGCGGCATGACCAACGGAATTAAAGCACCAGAAACCAGGAAACCCTCCTCGATACCATGACCTTTTTTATAAGCATAAAAGAATTCAATACCTAATCCAACCACGTTAGCAACGACAAACAGAGGGAGAATTTGAACGAGTCCATAAAATATTTTTAAATGGAAGCCTTCTAAAAAACCCTCATACATACCCAATGCAGAAAAGTGTTGTTGCCCAATATTGTAAGTTCCAAAAAGGTAACACAATTGCAATGCGATAACAACATGAAACATAAGGCGTTTTAAATCCATGCCATCACGTACATGAACACCCCCTTTTGTTACGTGGTCAGGGGTAAACGCGAAAGTAAAAAAACCGTCATACAGCGTATGTAGAAATGGAGATTTCTTTTTATCCGGCTCAATTTTTAAAAAAAATGATAATAACGAATTTTTCATATCCTTTAATGACTATGTTTTAAAATTTAACCTTCAGCTTTTATAACATCTAAGCCACTCCTCAATATGGATTGTAAGGGTTGCTTGGAAGTACATCCAAATTCACATAAAGCAACATCCTCTTCCACTAGTTCATGAATACCCAGATTCTCCATTTTTTCTATATCATTTACAACAATGGCCTTGAACAATTGTTGTGGAAGAATGTCCATAGGGAGTAATCTGTCATATTCACCGGTAACGACGAACGCTCTTTTTTCTCCCCTACTATTGGTATTTGCTGCCGAAGCAACGCCACCCAATAAAGTACCAGGAAAAGTTTTAGAAACTGATGGTCTCATATCTAAAGGTAGAAGCCAACCAAAAAGCTCATAATTTCTTCCTTCCGCCACAACCGTAACCTGATCATCATAAAAACCAACGAAACCTTCTTTTGAAACTTCCGTACCTGAAAGAACGTCTCCAGATATAATTCTGTGCTCCGCAGTAACTTCTTCAGAGGAGAGAAGGTCGCTAATTGATGCTCCAAAAGGAACTTTAGCATATCCGGTGTGATTTAACTCAGCACCCGTTATTGCTAACATTCTCGTTTGGTCAACTATACCTTCTAACATAAATTTACCGATGATAGCAACGTCCTGAACGTTTATAGTCCATATTTTATCTTCGGGTGAAATAGGTTTAATGTGGTGTATTTGCACGCCAACATTACCGATGGGGTGTTTTCCTCTGAAATAATACTTTTCAACCCCGGAAACTCCCGTAAATATAGATTCAGCGTCAGAATCTCCATTACCGTCTAAGCCTAAATACACTTTGCCTGATGTTAATTTAGTTAAAATTTCGCAACCAGCTTGAAAAGCAATCTCCTGACCTTTCATTGTGTAGCTCAAATCAGGGGCCAAAGGAGCCGTGTCGAAAGTAGAAATAAATATATCTCTTGGAACAATATCTAACTGGGGTAAAATATTGAATGGTCTTTGAAGAAACAAAGTCATTAAACCAGATGATGCCAGACTCTTTACCAATTCTTCTCTGGAAGCCTCTGCAATATTAGGTTTCTCAAATGTTTTGAACTGCTGGGTTTTATCCGCTAAAATAACTATTTCATTAATAGCTCTTTTCTCCCCTCTTTTGATTTCTACTATTTCACCACTTACCGGAGCACTAAATATGAAATCTGGTTGTGATTTATCATAAAAAATAGGGTCGCCCGCTTTAACACTATCACCTATTTCAACCACTACCTTGGGAATAGGAGAAATGCCCTTAAAATTTACAGGATTTAGGGCAAATCTGTAAACTGAAACTTCTAAGTTCGCAGCCTCAGCCTTACCCTCCAGAGGAATATTGAATCCCTTCTTTGAAATAATTACCTTCTCATCCTTTAGATAAGCAGGTAATTTTGAGCCTACCAATTCATAAAATCTTGGCATTAAACCAAAATGATTGCCGTCTTTGTCCGCACCAATTCTTTTCGCCTCAATAGCCATCAAGTTGTCTGAAACTTGTATAACTATAGCAAAAAATACTAACGCAGCTATAACAAAAAGGCTGTTTAATAAAAATTGAGATCCTTCACCATTTGACTGCGCAGCAACTTCCGTTAAACTACTCAAAAACAAAGAAAGGGACAAGAATAAAAATTTTCCACGATTCATACGTATAGTGCCTTTATTGAACTAATATAAAGGCGCAAATATAAATACCTTTCTATCCAAATGGAGATTATCACAACAAATTTAACCTACTTTATTTAATTTAGAAAAAATCTAAATTAGCAAAAAGGTTGAACCGTTTTTTACAACGTGTTCAACCTTTTCTTTTAGTCTGTAGAGCTAATATCCTAGGGAGATTAACCCTATTTTATTTCAAATTTATATTTTAACTTTTCTATTATGGGGCGTTCAGTTCCTGGCTCGGTATTTTTCAAAAAGATATCAATAACAATGGTTTCACCCTGTACCTTATCTTTACTATCAAAAATTACTTTAATGGTTCCTTTACCACCCGGTGGAATCGACTGGGCATTATACTCAGTAGTGGTACATTCGCAAGCAGAGATAAGATCAATTTCCGCTTTTGTATCTCCAATATTTTGAAATTCGTAAGTAAATTCTCTTTTTTCACCTCTTGCAACAGTTCCAAAATTTGTTTCCCTTATGGTGAAATCAAGTATTGGCACTCCCTTGTATATTTTCTTACCCGCTAACGTTGAAAATGGGTGAATATTAGGTATAGAATCACCGCGAGGCTTCACGACTCCCGTCGATTTGTCTGCCGCAGTGGTAGCCTCTCTTTTCAATAACCTTGTACTTTTAACGGTAATAACTTTTGGGCCACCAATGATTTTAAATTCAGTACGCCTATTCAGAGCGTGCGCGAGTTCTTTATCTTCTTCTGTTTCCAGTTTGTTTATGTATTCTCCTGAAAAAATATCGCCTGGAAGAAATTCAGGATGCTTATTAGCCAACCTGTCATCCACTACCTTTGGAACATTTTCACCGTTACCAACTGCTTTTATCCTGGTTTGATTTATCCCTTTTTGAAGCAACCACTGTTTGGCCGACTCTGCTCTTCTTTGAGATAAGCCTTTATTAAATTCATCGTTTCCTCTATTGTCTGTATGTGAACTCAGCTCTATAATTAAATCGGGGTATTGGTTCATAATTTCAAGAAGGAAATTTAAATCGGGCTCTGCCGTCGGTAAAATTTTATCATCACCGTATTCGTACAAGATATTTTCCATTACGATAGCCTTTTCTGAAAGAATAGTATCATATTCAGGCACAGGAATAGGTATAGGTTTTAGATATAATCGCTGGGTGAAGGATTTATTTGCTTTTAGATTTAGAGTATTTATAACGGCCGTATCAGGAAAATGATTGGGGTGAGTTGCAATAATTCTATAGGATTTTTCCAATTCCAGTTTAAAATCGAATTTATTTCCCTTATCATTCTGAATGGTTTGGGGATCTCCACCAGGCTTGGGAATAATCATTACAGTCACTCCTTTCAGTGCCTGCCTACCGCTATTAAAGGTTCCAACCACTAAGTCGGCCTTGATTTTTTCTATGGTAAAAGAGTAAATATCCTCACAACAGGTTTTTGCCCTAACCGATTTGCCCGCAGGTCTGTTAGACGTAAGAAGACCATTATAACCATCGGCATCCAATCTAAAATATTGATCGTCCTGCGGAGAATTAAATCCTTTAGACATATTCAGCGGATCGCTCCAATTCTGACCATTCCAAAAGGAATAAAATATATCATATCCACCTAAACCTGGATGCATATTTGAACTAAAATAGAGCGTACCGTTATAATAATAAGGAGTTACCTCATCACCTAAGGTATTTATTTTAGGTCCCAGATTCACTGGATCTCCATAAACACCCTCTGATTTTTGAGGAGCGTAATATAAATCTGCGCCACCGAAACCACCGGGAATATCAGAAGAAAAGAAAAGCACTTCCCTTCCATAAAGCTCCCCTGGAAAAGGGTGTCTTGCTCTATATTCCGGATCAATACCAACAACTTCCTTTGCTCCTTTCCATGCCCCATCACCGCCAACGCTGTAAAATAATTGACTTTCTACCACTTCATTTCCCTGCAATACTTGTCTGTTGAAATACAGTTTATTACCGTCAGGAGAAATACTAACGTTGACATTATGAATTTCAGGTCTGTTTATGTTTGCTTTCAAGGCTTC
>CAMDWC010000152.1 GCA_945878825.1 Haliscomenobacter hydrossis DSM 1100 | reverse complement strand
TCTTTCGCCTAATGCAGAAGATGAGGGCGTTTGGATTCATCAAGACGCCTGGTTTCATCTTGGTAATTTTGATAAAGGGCAAAATGTCCATTATCAAATGAAAAAAGAAGGCAACGGTCTTTATGCTTTTATACTAAAAGGTTCATTTGCCATTGACGAACAAGAAATAAGACTTCGTGATGGGCTAGGTATCACTGGGACGAATCAAATCGATATTTTAGCCCGGGAAGATGATGCAGAAATACTACTTATGGAAGTACCTATGAACCTACATTAAAGTAATTTTCTACGCTGCATTTCAGATTTAACCAAATGTAATTCCCTGGACATATCTCCGGTAACGCTACTATTTTCTTCAGCACGGCGAATCAGATAAGGAATTACTTCTTTAATCTGACCATAAACCACGTATTTTCCAACATTCAAACCCGAATTCGCCAGATTGAATGTAAGAATATCGCTCATCCCCATTAATTGGCAGAAATATAGGTTGTAGTGATTGAACGGAATGGATTTTTTGGCCATTTCTTCGACTTGAATAGACACGCTGCGGACATTATGGGAAGCATTCATTGAAGCCATTTCCTGATAATGGTCCAGGCAGAACTGGATACCATCATTGAAAGACTGGTCTGTAAATTCTTTGGAAGTATGAATAGGTGATTCGTAATTTAAATCTTCCGCCCTTTTACTCTCTTTTTCCATGTAAGCTCCCCTGACCAATTTGGCCCCGAGAACAAACTTTTTTTCTTTTGAAAGATGGAAACTTTCCTTTAGAAAAGAAAGACGATCTTTCCTGTACATCTGGAAAGTATTATAAATGATTGCCTTCCTTCCGTTATGTCTTTCCATCATGGCATTGGCCAGATCATCGATAGGTTGTTGAATCCAGGATTCCTCCGCGTCGATTAAAACGGACACATTTTTCTCTACAGCTAAGGCACACAAATCATCTACGCGATCTTTGAATCTGTCGAAAGCTATTTTTGCTTCTTCCAACAATATTTTCCCCAAAGCGATATCTTCTAAAATTTCTTGTTGAACAAGGCCAGTTAACTTGATGCTAACGAAGGGATTGAATCCTGAGCTTTGAGCAAAATCAATAGCTCTTTTAGCTTCCTGCAAGGTAAAATCGAATTCCTCTTCTGAACTTTTACCTTCTGCGCCATAATCGAGGACAGAAAAAATCTGCTGTTTACCCAATCTTTCAATGACGGGTAAACTTTCTTTGAGAGAAGTTCCCCCACAAAATTGTTTAAAAATAGTCTGTTTAATAATGTCTCTTACAAAAGGGAAAGACCAATGTAGTGCAAACATACCCACTTTAGAACCTATATTTACTAGGAAAGGTGCGTTCATACCTTTGAAGAGCCAATAACTCTGCTTCAACTCTGAATTATTCTTATCGCGGAAAGCGATAGAAATGTCCTTAAAATCAGGAATAAAAACCTTATTATTCATATTAAAGATCTGATGTCCAAATATCCCATGATTTAATAGCTTGAAGCACAAGCATTTCGTGTCCGTTACAAGTTTTTGCTCCTCTGACCTTACCTTGTTTTAGGAACAACGTTTCCTCTGGATTATAAATAAGGTCGTATAAAAAGTGCCTTGGAGTCAACAAAGAATAAGGAATAGCGGGCGATTCATCGACATGGGGCGACATTCCGAGCGGTGTAGTTTGAATAATCAACCTATTTAAATTCATGATATCAGGTGTGAGATCATCATAAGTAATGCCATCAGGTGTAGGAGTTCTGGATACAAGCGTTGGAAGAATTCCCATTTTGGGCAACTGATAGAGAACGGCTTTGGCCGCACCTCCATTTCCCAAAACCAATGCATTATTTATCATTGACGCATCTTTGTGCTGCAGGAATTTATTCAAAGATTCTCCAAAACCAAATACATCAGAATTATAACCCACCAGCCCCATCTGAGTTCGTTTTATTACATTTACCGCACCTACCGCAGCAGCCTCCTCATTTAAATCATCTAAATAAGGAATAACCGCTTTTTTATAAGGAATGGTAATATTAACCCCGAGGAGATTGGGATACCTGTTAAACAATTCAGGAAGAAGAGAAATACCAGGAATAGGAAACACATCATAATAGAAGTCCTGTATATTTTCCCTATCAAATTTATCCGCAAAAAACTGTTTTGAAAAAGAATGGGATAAGGGAAATCCAATTAAGCCTAAGCCTTTTTTACCCACAGGTTCTTTTTCAAAAGGCATCCATGATACGTCAGTAGTCATCAAGTTAAATTATTTTTGAACACGTTTCAATTCTAATCTATCGAAAATGAACATGAGGGAAGCCCCCAAAACCATTAAAAATACGGCCATTAAAAGTTGTGGATTTTCAATTCCTATATTAAAAGGAGAAACACTTTTTTCTAACAAAGCCACTTCCTCCCCCTCGGAATTAGTTCTCCACGAAACTATAATTTTCCAAGGCCACACTTTGTTCAGTGAACCAAGCATAAATCCTGTTAAAAGGGCCAGGGTCGGATTCGGGTAAAACTTAAACAACCAGGAAAGAAATCTTGAAAAAGTAGCTAATCCCAATAAGCAACCTAGTCCAAAAACAAAGACTATTAATAAATAACCTGTATTGAAATCAATCAAAAGATTTTTGACTGAACCGACTACAAAGGCATACATTCCAAGTAAAAGTAAAATAAAGGAGCCCGAAATTCCGGGTAATAGCAAGGCCGAAATGGCAATGGTTCCGGAAATAAATACGAACCAAAGCGCTTCATTTCCATTTGTCGGAGAAACGATGGTATATAAATAAGCGATTATGGTTCCAAAAACAAAAAGACCAATGGTTGTCAGATTCCAATTTGGAATTTGCTTAGCAATAAACCAGGTAGAAGCAATAATAAGTCCAAAAAAGAAAGACCAAAGAGGAATAGGATAATTTTCCATCAGATGGGTGATAACAAATACCCCGAGAATGAGCCCTCCAGCCATACCTATAAGAAGGTACAACATGAAATCACCGTCAATTTTTGCCCAAAGCCCTTTCCAGCCATTAGCCTTAAATGCAACAAAAGGTTCAAAGCTTAAAATAGCTTTAATGGCATCTAATAATTGGGTGTAAATACCCGAAATAAATGCAATGGTACCGCCTGAAACACCAGGAATAACCTCTGCTATTCCCATAGCAAAACCTCGGAGCATAAGCCCTACTTTAGATATTTTTGAATTCATGACGCAAAGTTAACAAATTGAATAAAATAAAAAAGGAGGCAGAACGAAAAACGTAATTCTGCCTCCTTAAAAAACACAAGGGAGAAATTATTATTTCACAATATAAGTAAAATTTAAACCAAAAGTAAACACATTGCTGAATCTTCTACCTAAAAAGCTCACATGATTAAAGATTTGCGTTTTTCTATGTTGGAAAATAATTTTGGTCCATTTAAAAATTAAAATTAATTAGCTTAACTATATTGAATTTTAAATCATTGTTAAATAATTATTAAGTAATATAAAAAATATAACTACTTAATAATCATTCAATTAATATATAATTTCAAGGAATCAACCAATATTACACGATATTTGCTACCTTTATGACCCGTAACAAAACCTTACAAAATAATGGCCAAATATATTTTCGTTACGGGAGGCGTAACTTCCTCATTGGGTAAAGGCATCATAGCGGCATCACTTGCCAAACTATTGCAAGCGAGGGGGTTCAAGGTAACCATTCAAAAATTCGACCCTTATATTAATGTAGATCCCGGGACACTCAATCCTTATGAGCATGGCGAATGTTATGTAACAGATGATGGGGCTGAAACAGACCTGGATTTAGGACATTACGAACGGTTTTTAAATCAGCCTACCTCTCAGGCAAATAATGTCACTACCGGGAGAATCTATCAAACGGTAATAAATAGAGAAAGAGCAGGTGATTATCTGGGAAAGACCGTGCAAGTCATTCCACATATCACCGATGAGATTAAGCGGAGAGTCATGTTGCTGGCTTCAAATTCCAACTATGATATTATCATCACGGAACTCGGAGGTACGGTTGGAGATATTGAATCTCTGCCCTATTTAGAATCTCTTCGACAATTGCGCTGGGAGTTAGGTTCCGATAATTGTTTGGTCATCCATCTTACGTTAATTCCCTATTTAAGTGCTGCGGGAGAACTTAAAACAAAACCAACGCAGCATTCGGTAAAGGAATTATTAAATACGGGGATTCAGCCTGATATTTTGGTATGCAGAACGGAACATCCCATCAATATGGATATCCGCAGAAAACTCGCTCTTTTTTGTAACGTAGATGTTGGCTCTGTCATTGAAGCGATTGACGCACCCACTATTTATGACGTTCCCTTATTAATGCTATCTGAAAAACTGGACAGTACGGTATTATCAAAATTGAGGCTTCCCGACAGAAAAGAGCCTAATTTAAAGACATGGAAATCGTTCTTAAACAAACTTAAACATCCGTCGAACGAAGTAACTATTGGGCTTGTTGGAAAATATAACGAATTACAAGATGCCTATAAGTCGATTTACGAGTCGTTCATTCATGCAGGTGCGATGAATGAATGTAAAGTAAAAGTGATACCTATTCATGCCGAAGAACTTGACGGTTCATATACTGCATTGGAAGCTATTCTTGGCAAATTAGATGGCGTTTTAGTGGCTCCTGGTTTTGGAGAAAGAGGCATTCCCGGGAAAATAAAAGCGATTGAATTCGTAAGAAAAAATAAAATTCCATTCTTTGGTATTTGTCTTGGCATGCAGTGTGCTGTAGTAGAATTTGCCTTAAATGTCGCCGGTATTGAGCACGCAAGTTCCACTGAGGTCAATCCGGAAACGCCGGAACCTGTGATTGATATGATGGAAGAACAGAAAAAAATTACCGCAAAAGGGGGAACGATGCGCTTGGGTGCTTATGCCTGCGAACTGAAGAAGAAAACGAAAGCCGCCGTAGCCTATGGGGGTTTAAAAATTTCGGAAAGGCATCGACATCGCTATGAATTTAACAATGCTTATCTGGATAAATTTACCGAAGCAGGCTTGGTTGTCTCTGGTGTAAATCCACAGTCCGGTCTGGTGGAAATTATCGAACTGGCAGATCACCCCTGGTTTGTTGGCGTACAATTTCACCCTGAATTAAAAAGTACGGTTGAAAATCCTCATCCCCTTTTTGTTCATTTTGTGAAAGCTGCATTAACAAATAAGAAATCTAAAGTATAACCATAATATAAAGAAAAGAGGCTGTCCATTTAAGGTCAGCCTCTAGTTGTCAATAATCGAAAGTAATAAAATATTTAGTTTTTAGTTTCAGCCTTAGCTTTTTGCATTGGATTCATTCCACCGCCACCACTCCAGCGACCTCCTCCAGATTGCTTAAACATTTCGAATCTTGAAGGAACTGCCTTTCTTGGGAAGAAATTATTCTCCCTTTCTGTATCTGCCGTTTCCTCTTGTGGATCTAATTCAACACTAACCACAGGTTTGCTTAAAGCAAATACCTTGGTTACTTTTTGATCATTTAGTCGGAAAATTTCCGCTGGAATTCTTTTGACCTCTTTCGTACCATCCTCAAGATTAAACTGAATAATAAGAGGCATGACCAATCCGCCTTTATTAGAGAAATCCAATTGATAAAAATGTAAACCTTTTGCTATAAAGGCTTTCTCCTTTTCACCTAATCCAGTCATATATTGATCATAAGCCTTCTTGTCCGAAGGAACTATGGCATTTGGATCATAATTATTATAAAAATCTTCCAATTCTTTATTCCTTTCTACAGCCGTAGTTGGTAAATCTCTTTTGTTATTTTGATAAGTAATATCCTTCTCAAGTTCCTCCTTGACCACTTTACCTGCTAATGGTTTTTCAATGTCCGGATTTTTAGTATCCATTCTAAAAGGCGTCACATTATCCAAAGAAATATCCACATGATCTGTGGTAAAAAACCAACCTTTCCAGAACCAATCGAGGTCAATACCCGATGCATCTTCCATGGTACGGAAAAGATCAGAAGGTGTAGGATGTTTAAATGCCCAACGCTTTGCATATTCTCTGAAAGAAAAATCAAATAATTCCCTGCCCATAATGGTTTCACGAAGAATATTCAATGCAGTAGCCGGTTTGCCATAAGCATTATCACCAAATCGAATAATGGATTCAGAATTTGTCATAATAGGATTTTGTACCGATTTATCCATCTTCATATAATCAACGATTGATTTTGCTGGTCCACTTCCAGAAGGATAATCTCTTTGCCACTCTTGTTCTGCAAGATATTGACAGAAAGAATTCAAGCCTTCGTCCATCCAGGTCCATTGACGTTCGTCAGAATTTACAATCATAGGAAAGAAATTATGACCAACTTCATGGAAAATAACGGATAGCATTCCATATTTAATTCTGTCAGAATAAGTTCCATCCTTTTCAGGACGACCATAATTGAAACAAATCATAGGATATTCCATACCATTACTTGCTTCCACAGAAATAGCGACAGGATAAGGATAAGGAATGGTATGCTTAGAGTAAACTCTCAACGTGTGCGCCACTGCTTCTGTAGAATATTGACCATATAGAGGATTTGCCTCCTTAGGATAGTAGGACATGGCCATAACTAAAGGCTGAGTACTTCCATCAATTTTCACTCCCACGGCATCCCAGATATATTTTCTACTGGTTCCAAAAGCAAAATCACGAACATTATCGGCTTTATAAATCCAGGTTTTCTTGGTAGTTGCTTTGGTTTTTTCCTTTTCTGTTGCTTCTGCCTGAGTTACAATGACAACAGGTTTAACTGCCGATTTTGAAGCTTCAAAGCGCTTCAATTGCTCTGCAGTGAGCACCTCTTTTCCATTTTGCAAAACACCTGTAGAAGCCACAATATGGTCAGAAGGAACGGTAATAGCTACGGTGAAATTTCCAAAAGGTAAGGTAAACTCACCCTGACCTAGAAATTGCTTGTGCTGCCATCCATTATAATCGTCATAAACGGCCATTCTTGGATACCACTGAGCCAAAGTGTAAAGGTAATTTCCATCTTCCGGAAAAAACTCATATCCCCCTCTGCTGTCCCCAGATAAAGCAGGATTCTGCCTGTCATTGATATTATAAGCCCAAGAAATATTGAGTACCACTTTACCACCCTTTGCCGCTAAAGGAGTGGGAAGATCAACCCTCATCATCGTTTTATTTACTGTATATTTCAAGTCCTTACCCATTAGGTCGCGAACATATTCCAATTTGAAACCACCATCGAAAGAATTATCAATCATGGCATTTAACTGGGTCATAGTAGTTCGCTCTGACATGGTATTCGTTTTCGTCTTATAGGTATCAGACTCCGGATCTACTATATTTTGATCCAATTGCACCCATACATAAGAAAGCACATGCGGAGAATTATTCGTGTAGGTGATGGTTTCTTTACCAATCAATTTTTGAGTGTTATCATCAACCTCCACTTTTATGTCATAATCAGCTCGTTGTTGCCAATAACTTTCACCTGGGGCACCTGATGCCGTTCGGTAAGTATTGGGGGTGGGTAGTTCAGAACCCAATTGTCTGAAAAGACTTTTGTCCGTGTTTGGCGATTGAGCCCAAGCGATAAAAGTAAAGCTTGAAGCCACCAGAATTAAAAATAAATGCTTCATTTTGTTATTTTTTCCAATAAGGGAACGAAATTAATGATTAAATATAAGTAAAAGGAACAAATTAATGTTTCTTCATTAGAAATTCGACCAATAGCACTTTTAACATACGAATTACTATTTTGCTTGCCCAATCTACCCTACCCTTTAAACTCAA
>CAMDWC010000151.1 GCA_945878825.1 Haliscomenobacter hydrossis DSM 1100 | reverse complement strand
TAATTGGGTTTTACGGAGCCATTAATTATCCGGATGCTACAGCTTCTGAATTTATTGGTAATGCATTAATTAAAGATCAGACGCCATTGATTGGTGCTCTGGCCGTTATAGGTCTTTTTGCCGCAGCAATGTCAACTGCTGATTCTCAGTTATTTGCACTAGGTAACGAACTTAGAGGCTTATTAGGTGAAAAGGCAAGGAAGTCCTTGATAACTATTCGACTAGCCGTTTTAGGATTCGCAGCTTCAGCACTCCTTTTTTCTCTTTTTAGTTCAGATCAGCTGGTTCTTTTGGCAAGAGTCAGTTTTGCAGGCACGGCCATGACAGGTCCTCTTATTATTTTAGGATTATTAACCAATAAACCTCAGGGTTCTTTTATGGTTTGGTTAACTGCTTTAGGCATATTTACATTCCTATTGGCACAAGCGAAAATTTTACCCCTCAAAGTAGGCGTCTTAGGGATAGATTTATGGTTGTTCATTATTTTGGGATTAGCCGCTTTTTGCAATTACCTGGTAATGAAAAATAAAGAATAATAAGGTTTACATAACAGGATCGTCATTTTTTATACAGCGAATGGAAAAACCAAGGGTTTTGAGACTTGCATTTCTGGTAATGTCTTTATCGAAATGATAAATAAAACGGCTCCATGCCTGCTGATTTCCATATTCGGTAGCTGTCCACCAACAACCAAGCATACCGAAGCCAAAAAATGTACCGTCATGAAAACGACTACCACCTGGTAACGCATTCCATCCACTGATAAGGGTTGAAACTTCATTTTTCTCTTGCCAGAAAAGGGATCCTTCCTCTTTTAACTTTCCACCAGCTATAGATTTGCCACCAAGGTAATTTTCAAGCTTGTTCCATTCTTTATCCGATGGCACATGCCAACCGCTTGGGCAAATACCTTTGGGACTTTCAATTACATAGTAGTTATATAATTTACCCGCTGGATTAGGGCCTTTTTCATAAGGGTAAAAAGTCCAGGCCGGCAGGTGCCATTGACTCCATTGGTTGTTTTCAATGATAGGGACAATGTTATCACCATTTTTAAAACGAGTCGTCGCCAGATTTTCAGCCATCCATATTTGCGAGCCAATTTTTATTGTCTTATAAACATTTCCATCAATATCCTTGACTTGAGCATGTATTACCAAGGCCTGTAGAAGCACCAAAATGGTGTAAATTGCTTTCATTGTTCCATGAATTAGATAAAAACCAATAAATAAGCCTCAATTTAAAAGGATAAAATTAAAAAAAGTTTAATTTTGATTTATAGTTTAAAAAGTATAATAAGAAAATAATATGGGTAAGAAGCTTAATTTAATTTTACTTGCAATTTTCCAATTATGTTTTTTACATATACTCGTTGCGCAAAACCTACCCATGAATGTACCATTGGGAAGAGAAATGGTTCAAAGAGGTCAGCTTGCAGGAATTATTCCAACGACCAGATCAGGAAATCTCTGGCCAAGTTCTTATAAGAGTATGTTTAGTTTTGATTTAGGGGTTAACATGGATACGGTAAAGAATAAATTCTTTTCTTTTACTCCTTTACCCATTGTTTCAAAGCAAAGATTTACCACCCGTCAGCCTGATGGCATGAACGATGGTATAATGATTCCTGCAAAAGGTTTTCAAACCTATTGGAGTGCCGGCTTATTCTTAAAAGCAGGGCCTTTGGAAATACAGGCAATGCCTGAATATGTGTATGCGCAGAATGCTTCGTTTGAAGAGGAAGAAATGTTTTATGGTCCAAATAAAAATGGTCCGTATAACGCTTTTATGGGAAGTATTGACGTGCCGGTTAAATTTGGTAATGATCCATACAAAATGTTTGGGTATGGTCAATCCAGTGTCAAATTGGCTATTGGTCCCTTGGCTATAGGTATTTCCAATGAAAATATTTGGTGGGGTCCCGGTAGAAATAATGCCATTATGATGAGCAATAATGCCCCAGGGTTTTTACATGCTACTTTTTTAACTCGAAAACCATTAGTAACTCCCATAGGAAATTTTGAATTTGAAGTGATTGGAGGTTATCTGCGTCCATCGGAATTCACCAATAAATCGGTCAAAAAGGTCTATTTAAATAGTGGTATGATTTCCTTTCAACCAAGTTTTTTGCCGGGATTGTCAGGTGGTTTGACTCGTAGTTTTTTACAACAACCTGGAAAATATTCTTCCTGGCGTGGGTATCTCCCCGTTTTAAGTGGTATAACAAAGGTGTCACTCGGAGGTACTGAAGAAGATAAAATTCAAAGAAATCAGTTGCTTTCTGTTTTCGCCAGATATGTTCTGCCTAAATCTCACGCAGAATTTTATTTCGAATTTGGAAAGGAAGACCATAACTGGGATCTTCGGGATATTATCCTGGAATATGCCCACTCAAGGGTTTATTTATGGGGTTTCAGAAAATTGGTACCACTTGCTGGCGAAAAAAATGGATTTATTCAATTAAATGCAGAGATTTCAAATCTTAGGGCTCCGTTGATGACTGCTAATAGAAATAATGGTCTTTTTAGTGCTGCTGATATTTATTCTTATGGAAGTTTGAATGGTTATACCCTTCAGGGGCAATATATTGGCGCCGGGGTTGGTTCAGGAGGAAGTCAGTCTCTTCTTGAGGTAAGTTGGATTAAGGGAATGAAAAGGATAGGATTGGTAGCGGACAGAAGAGTACATGAAGCAGATTACAGCGATGGTGCCTGGCCTGGTAATACCCAATTTCGTTGGGTTGACTTAAGCGTAACGCCTGTCATTGACTGGGATTTTAATCGGTTTTTACTTCACTTTACTGCTAGGAATGTTAGAAGTTTAAATTACAGGCACCAATTTACCCCGAGGTTAGATGAAAACGAAAAAGATACTTTTAAGGGGAAGGGTAAATATAATTTACTGGCAGAGTTACAGATAGCTTATTTCCTTAGTAAACCATCAAAGAATTAAAAAATGAATAGTCGCCATTACTTAAAATATAATATCTATATTTTTTTTACCATAATTTCCATAGGTTTTGTAAACAGTTTTACGTTACATGCTCAAAACGTAATATTAAATGTGCCGGAATGGAAAGATTATTATCGAAGAGAGCAGTTATTGGGTAGGGGTGAACTGAACAGATCTTTTTTAAGTCTTCCTTTTCATCTGAATGATACCATCAAAAAAGGATTGAAATGGGAATTTATGCCCATCGTTTTTCAGCAGCAATATACCACCGTTCATCCCGATAGTAAAAACGACGGATTAATGATTCCTGCCACTGGTTATCAAGCTTATGTGAGTGCAGGTGTAGCGTTAAGGCATAGGTATTTTTCACTTCAGATGATGCCGGAAATGGTTTCAGCTGAAAATAAATGGCATCAGGGTTATAATGGCGCGCCAAAATTCAGGGCGTCCTATTTTCTATTTTATGGTTTGACCATGGCAAATATTGATGCTCCTGAACATTTTGGCCTGGAGGCTTATCACAGAGTTAATTGGGGACAAAGTCATGCACTAGTTAAATTGGGCCCCATTGCAGCTGGTATTTCATCTGAAAACAGATGGTGGGGTCCCGGTCGTTACAATAGTTTGTTGTTATCCAATACAGCCCCCGGATTTTTGCATACAACCATTCATTCGAGAGAGCCCATTAAAACACCCATAGGTTCTTTCGAATTTCAAATCTTGAGTGGCTTTTTGAGAGAATCTGGATTTGATCCTTTTAAAGGTTTAAGTAGTGACTATACTGGAAACCCTTATTACAGACCCAGGAAGCAGGAAGATACTTATTTGAATGGAGCAACGATCTCATATCAACCAAAATGGATGCCTGGTTTTTTCGTGGGTGCGGCCAGAACGGCACAGCAATATAGAAGTAATATAAAAAAGGAAACGGGTGGTTTACTATTACCCGTTTTTGCAAAATGGCGAAATAATCAAAAAACACTGGTTTTTAATCCAAGGTTGTTGAAAACTAATTTATTTTCTACCCTTTACGCAAGGTATGTTCTTGAGGAAGAAAATGCAGAATTTTATGTAGAATATGCCAGAGATAGAGCAACCTGGAGTTCCTGGGCTTATTTAATGTCTCCTGAATTTACCAGAGCATATATTTTAGGATTTCAAAAATTCATACCTTTTGGAAAATCTCAAAAGAATGCTTTTCAATTGGGCGTGGAAATAACGCAAATCGAAAAATCAAAAGATACCCGATTGTTACAAGGTGGAATTCAATCGGGGTACGATTGGTATCAGGACTTGGACGTTAGGCAAGGATATACTCATTCCGGGCAATTCCTGGGGGCGGGTATTGGAAATGGAAGTAATCTTTATTCTTTAGATTTTGCCTGGGTTAAAGGACTTCAAAAAGTAGGCTTCAGGGCAGAGCGATATGCCCATAATATGGACTTTTTCTATTGGGTCATAAAGGATTTTCGTTCAGCCTGGGTAGATATGAGGGGTACCTTGTACGGTAGCATTCCAGTAAAGAAAGCCTTGTTTCATTTTGAAATAACAGGCATTGATAATTATAATTATCAGTACTATTTCAAAACAAAAGATCCAAATAATTTCTTTGCAGATGGTGATAATACTTTTAATCTAAGCGCCCGATTAGGTGTTTCTATTCTTTTTAACTAACATAATCGGTAGCGTGGCATTTAAGGTTTTAAAAAAAGATATTATCTGGGGCTTTGTCGTTCAGCTGTTTTCTATATTTTCAGGAATCATTATAATTCCTCTAATGCTTCGGCTTCTTACAGCAGAAGAAATTGGTTTGCATTATCTTATGCTGACAGCGGGAACCTTAGTTGCTTTATTCGATTTTGGTTTCGCCCCACAATTTGGAAGAAATGTATCCTATGTTTTTAGTGGAGCACAAGAAATAAAAAAGGAGGGGGTTCAAATTATTAAATCACAATCGATTATAAATTACAGATTGCTGTCTAATATGATACAAACTGCCCGCCTCTTTTATAGGTTTTTAGCCTTAATTGTCTTGTTAGTCATGCTGGTTTTTGGCACGCTCTACATGTATCAGGTGACCGATGGCTTTGTGAAAGTGGAAAACACCTTGATCATTTGGATCATTTTCTCATTCGCTACCTTTTTTAATTTGAATTTCGCCTATTATACCGCTTTATTGACAGGTCAAGGGTTAATTATGGAATCAAAGAAGGCGATTTTGTTTTCCAAATTAGTTTATATCCTATTGGCTTTTGTTTTCTTGTTTTTAGATTTTGGCCTTTTGGGAGTGACTTTGGCAGGTTTGATCATGCCATTTGTGCAAAGGTTTATTGCCCATTCTTACTTTTTTAAGAAAGAACTTACTGAAAAGTTGAATTCATTTCAGATTTCATTTCAAGAAAAATTTCAACTATTTAAAATACTGGGCTATAATGCCAGTAAGTTAGGATTAGTATTAATTGGTGCTTTTGCCGTTACCCGATTTAGTTTGTTTTTATCCGGGTTATACCTTACCCTTCCTGAAACGGCAGCTTACGGCTTGATGGTTCAATTATTTAGCATAATAAATACCCTTTCAAGTACTCTTTTTGGTATTTATCAGCCAAGATTAGCCGCACTTAGAGTGGAGGATAGTAAATGGGGCATGTTAAAAGATTTTGCCTTCAGTATGCAGATTTTTTACCTATTTTTTTTGATTGGTGCCATTACCTTAGTGATTTCAGGCACCTGGCTATTATCATTGATAGGTTCAAATGCCGTTTTACCACCCATGTATGTTTTGGCCATTTATGGATTAGTGGTATTTTTAGAGGGGAATCATGCAAATTTTGCTACTTTTATAATTACAAATAATGATATTCCATTTGTACCCTCTTCTTTAGTGGCTGGAACCGTCATTGTTGCAGGCAGTTTTATGATTTTGAAATGGACAACCTTAGGATTAGTGGGCTTGGTTATGGTGCAGGGACTTACCCAATTAGCTTACGCCAATTGGAAATGGCCTTATGAAGTTTGTAAATCTTTTAATATTAGTTTCTTGAAATTTCTCATTATTGGCTTTCGTGAATCAAGAAATAAAATAGCTTTAGGCCTTGCCAGTTCTTCAGATTAATATCTTTTAAATTTTTAAATATGGACATTAAAAAGTTAACCAGAATTTTCCAACCGCACTTGATTGCGCTATTGGGTTTATTTGCATTAAATGTACTTTTTTTCTCTCCATTGGTTAATGGCAAAAAACTTAAACAAGAGGATATCAATCAGTTTGAATATATTACCCGTTTTAATGAAAAAACTGACAATCAGTCTATAGTGGGTAAATATTCAGATAATTTTAATGGTACTATTGATCAATCTCTTTGGACAGATAATATGTTGGGTGGAATGCCCATTTATTTGATTCATAATGATGATAAGGGTAATATTTTAAACGATCTTATTCCTAATAAATGGACTCCCATTGGGCGTATGTTTATTTTTTCAGCGATAGCATACGCTTTCTTTCTTTTCCTTTCCATTCCAACCTTTCTCTCTTTCGTTGGCGCATTTGCTATGGCTTTTTCAACCAATAATCTAATTCTATTAGAGAGCGGTCACATGACTAAACTTGCTGCGCTAAGTTATGCGCCTCTTGTTATTATGGGATTTATTGCTGTGTTTAAAAATAAATTCATCCTCGGCGTGACTCTTTTTTCTGTTGGATTGAGTTTAATGCTTGCTATGAATCATATTCAAATGACTTATTATCTCTTTTTGGCCCTCCTCATTCCTTATGTGATGGAAGGCTTTAAAAGTTTTAAAAATCGAACAATGTTGCCTTTTGGTAAAGCAAGTTTGGGATTGTTTGTTGGACTGTTAATTAGTATATTATCTAACTTAAACATAATGTGGCCGGTATATGAACTGAGTAAGGAAACGGTGAGGGGAACCACAGTTATTAATAATCCTGAAAAAGTAAAAGAGATTGCGGCAAGTTTGTCTAACCCCAATATGCCAGCTTTGAAATTTCCTGATGCCTCTGAGCAAAGTAGCGACAAAGGAGGTTTGAGTTATGATAATGCTATGCTTTGGAGTTTCGGATGGAAAGATATTATTTCAGCCTATATTCCTGGTTTTGTCGGTGGTAGTGAAAAAGAATTTTTACCTTCCTCTTCTAAATTAGCAAAAATTAACATTATTCCTGACTTAAGGGTCAATCTATATTGGGGAACATTAAAATCAACAAATGGACCTGTTTACGTTGGAGCAATCATCGTTTTTCTGGCTATCCTGGGCTTATTTTTACCTAAAGATATGCTAACGAAATCGTTAGCCTTTGCTATTCTTCTCACCATAATTTTGTCCTTTGGTAAGTATTTAGGTTTTATAAATGAATTTTTATTCGACTTCCTTCCTTTTTATAATAAATTTCGGGCGCCTAATTCAATCTGGGGAGTCACTACTATTTTTATAAATGTATTAGCTATTTATAGTGTATCTCAATTTCTCTTTGGTGAAATTGGAAAAGATATAAAATTAAAAGCACTTAAAAATGCTTTTTATGTCTGTGGTGGTATTGCGCTCTTTTTTCTTCTTATTGGTGGATTCTTCTTTGATTTTTATGGAAGTAGGGATCCTGAAATGGTTCAAATGGGTTACATGCAGGAGGAGTTGTTTGATGCCCGAAAAATACTGCAGAGGTTGGATGCTCTCAGAACCTTAGTGCTTGTCAGTTTGGCAGCACTTTTACTTTGGTTTTCTGTGAATAAGACATTGAAAAGTAATTTGGTTATAGCCCTTTTGGTCCTATTGATGATAGGTGATCTTTGGCAAATTGGTAAAAGATATATTGCCAGAGATAAATTTACTTCAATATCTCTGAAGTTGGATGTTTCATCAC
>CAMDWC010000150.1 GCA_945878825.1 Haliscomenobacter hydrossis DSM 1100 | reverse complement strand
GGTTCTACATCCAATAATTCCTTTTCAATGAATTTTACGGCAGCATCTCCCCTTAAAATTTGGGAACCTGCATCAGGATTATCTTTCACAAAAACCAATCCATAAAGATCTAAGGTTAAAAGTGAAAAATAAGCTCTCATACCTCTGGCTTCAGCTAAATATTCTTTGGCTATCGGATCAGTATTTAAAGGTAAAGCCTGTAAGGCAGTTACTGTTCTGGAAACTGACTGTAATAGAGGGTTCCATGTATTTCTGACATTGGCATTGTTCGGGTCGAAAGTTTGCCTGTGCAAAGCAATATAAATGCCATTGTCACCCCAGTCAGTACCCCCACGATATGGTAAAATGGCCTCGTCAGTTGTAATTTCCTGTAAGGCAAAATAAGTGGTGTGTTGAAATATAGTAGGTAAAAGGGCATAAACAGGGGCAATCAAACCATCGGCTGCTTGTCTTGGTGTCAGGTTACCTGCTGAGGTCTCATCTAAAATGATTTCTTCCAAATTGGTGCAGCTGCTGATAAGCAATATGAACAAAAAGGAGAAAATATATAGATTTGTCTTTTTCATAATTATTTAGTTTACTTAATTTAGAAAGATAGATTTAAACCAAAAAGAATGGATTTCGCTCTTGGGTAACTTAAATAATCTATACCATAAGATGAAATACCATTGATTGTACTATCGGTATTTACTTCAGGGTCATAACCATCGTATTTGGTCCAAACCATTAGATTTTGTCCTGTTACAAACACTCTAAACTGACTTATCCATTTATCAATACCTAATTTTGAAGTATTTAAATCATAAGCAAGAGAAAGATTATTTAATCTGAAGAAAGAACCGTCTTTTAAAAACCTGGTAGAAATAGGAGCTGCATTTGTAATGGCTTCCTCTGGATAAAGAATGGCCTCAGGCGTAACGTTTATACCTTTAGATAACCTCAATTTGTAAAAATTTGCATTCGCAGTATTATCATAAATTTTATTACCCGATACACCATTGAAATTGACAGATAGGGAAAGCCCTTTATAGCCTAAATCGCCATTTAAGTTAAACATGGTACTTGGCAGTGCCGTTCCAGCTGCAATTCTATCAGCATCAGTAACAATGCCATCATTATTGACATCGCGGAATTTACTTTGTCCCTTTTCATCAAAACCAATGTGATCCTTGAGGAAGAAAGTTCCAATAGGCTGTCCATTGATATAACCATTAATGGTTGCGGAAGTCAAACCAGAACCTGAAGCTGAGCCAGAAGGAATAACAGAATAAGGTGAATTTTCAACTACATTGTCAATCAAAGTAAGATTAGCACCTAGTGAATAGCTCCAGCCATTATCAGATCTCTTTTGATAATTCAATTCAAATTCTAACCCTTTATTGGTAATCGTCATATCCTTAACATTAGTCCAAAATGTGGTAGCAGGTTGAACAGGATCAGCAGGTATTACTTCCAGCAGGATATTATTGGATACTTTGTTAAAAAAATCAACTGTACCAGATAAAGCCCCATTAAATAAGGAAAAATCTACACCAACGTCAATTTGAGAAGATACTTCCCACTGAATATCAGGGTTTGCGAGTCTGGCAAAAGAAATACCCACAGGGTAAGCACCTGTTGGTGCTAATGGGTAACTGGTAGTTCCAGAAACAGTATTGGTATATAGCGGTTGCGTTATTTTTGAAGGAATCTCTTGATTTCCTGTCTGTCCCCATCCTGCTCTTAATTTTAAGTCACTAAATACAGAATTCTTTAAGAAAGATTCTTCAGAAAGTCTCCAGCCTGCTGAAAAAGAAGGGAATATTCCATATTTGTTGTTAGCACCAAACTTTGATGAACCGTCCGCTCTTACCGTTGCTGTTAATAAATATTTGTCTTTAAATTGAAAATTGGCACGAGAGAAAAACGATTGTAATTCATTGATTAAGGCATAACCACCTGGCTTGTTATTCGCAATAGTCAAATCCTGACCTAACCCAGGATTATAAATAGGTTGTAAATCAGAAATCGGGAACTTATTTATACTGGAATTCCGTCCATGTAAAAATATTCGCTGATAGGAATGTCCAGCTAAAAGATTAAGATTAACTTGCTTATTTACAAATTTGTAGGTAAGATAATTCTCAATCAATTGATTATTATTTTCACCAATTCCAGTATCTAATCTTCCATCTTGTCTGGGTGTTACTGCTGCAAGCGATTGTACATCACGAACAAAGGTAGAATTGTCCACTCCAAGGTTAAGTTTGTAATCCAAACCTTTAAATAAATTAAGGGATGAAGAAATATTTCCCAATACCCTATTGGTAGTAGTGATATCTTTTTCCAGATTGAAATAGGTTAATGGATTAACAAAAGTAGATTGGAAAACATTTATATTTCCATTTGAATTGTAGGCAGGATAGGTTGGATTTAAGGATAATGCGGTTCCTAACAAGGTACCAATGGCAGGCCGGTTTGCTTTCACCTGACTGGCATTCAAATTCATTTCTATATTTAAACGGCCGTTCAATGATTTTTGGTTAATCTTTACTCTGCCTACATATTGATCCAAATCACTTTTTTGAATAATCCCTTCTTGATTTTGTACACCAACGGATCCAAAAAAACTGGTGTTTCCACTTCCTCCACTAAATGAAAGGTTATGATTTTGAGTCTTTGCCGTTCTCATAATCACTTCTTGCCAGTCTGTATTACCACCAAGATCTTCTAACGTTCCACCAATGGCCTTAACTTGCGTCCTATATTCATCTGCTGAAAACACATCCAGTTTTCTGGCTAAATTTGAAATACCTAAGCTTCCTGAATAAGTTACACTGGAAAAGCCAGCTTTTCCCTTTTTTGTGGTAATAAGGATGACCCCATTGGCACCTCTCGCTCCATAAATAGCGGTGGCAGAAGCATCTTTTAACACGTCAATAGATTCAATATCATTGGGGTTTAAAAAGGTGAGCGGATTTGTTGCACCACCGGTACCTGAATTATCTAAGGCAAAACCGTCAACAACAAATAATGGGGTACTTCCTGTTCTCACCCCACCAGGTCCACGAACGGTAATATTTTGTCTTGCACCAGGTTCTCCACTGGTGCCAACAACGTTTACCCCAGCTACTTTTCCTTGAAGCAATTGCTCTGGTGAATTAATAATCCCCTTATTAAAATCATCAGATTTAATTGATTTTGCAGCACCAGTAATATCTTTTGTTGAGGTGGTTCCGTATCCTATCACCACAACCTGCGCCAGTTCCTGACCGTCCAATTCGAGGTTAACGGCTATATTAGTTTGATTACCAACGGTAATTTCCATTGTTTTATACCCCACATAGGAAAACACCAGAACTGTTGTAGCATCAGCAACCTCGATACTAAATTTTCCATCAAGGTCCGTAACCGTACCAATACTTGTCCCTTTAGCAGAGACACTGCATCCAATAAGCGGTTCACCTGAAGTCGCATCTTTGACTAATCCATTGATTTGCAGTACATTTGTTGCAAAAGCACTGACATTCAAGGATAAAGAAAGGACCATAAGTATAATCCCTTTTAGACAAAATGTCCATAATTGTTTCATTTGAAATGGTTTAGATTTAAAAAAGACTGGAATTGAAAAATTTCCAAAAATCGCCCAAATAAACCTATTTAGTATTATTAAAATTATTTGTGAAATTAAAGAATCGTTAATTTTTGATGGGTACGTAATCTTAGTGTTAAATTCATTTTCCTTCCTTGCTAAACCATGAAAATCAGGAAATGAACCTTGATAATTTCTTTAGATGACTATAATATAGGATTTTCACTATATTTAGAAATTAATTAATTTAAATATATCCAAAATGCAAACACTGAAAGCAATTTATGTTAATCTGCCCACACAAGATTTAGAAAAAACAAGGGTTTTCTGGACAAAGCTGGGCTTTTCCTTTAACGAACAGTTTAGTAATGAGCAGGCTTTATGCCTGGAATTAAAAAAGGAAATAATTTACGCTATGCTTATTTCCCATGAATTGTTTAAAACATTTACAAATAAACCCATAAGCGATAATACCACCACTCAGGTGTTGATTGCTATTGAAGTCGATACGAAAGAAAAAGTGGATCAACTGGTTTCGCTGGCTTTTGAAAATGGAGCTACCCGTTATAGAGATTCTGCTGATCATGGCTGGATGTATTACGATAGTTTTTCAGATCCCGATGGTCATCAATGGGAAGTCCTTTTTTCGGATATGTCGTCGAATAAACATTAACTTCAAAACAAATACGCTATCTATAATCTTTGAAATCCTTTAATCTGTGAAATCCGTAATAAGTAGTATTATGGGTAAATATTAAATCTTAACCTATCGTGTAGAAGACGCGAAGCATCGCGTCTCTACGATGATTTTGTGTAAAAAAATCTTTTACCACCGGGCATAATCTTAGATAATCATCCATTTTTTATCCTTTGCCATCACAAAGACCTATTAGTCCAATGTATAAAGTAGCAAAAAAAAAGAGGCTATCTTTTTAGACAGCCTCTTTAAAAAGGTTATGCTTTTATTAGACAAAAGCTAATTATTTGCTCATTTTTATTACTTTGAATACATCCCATTTATGATCCCGGGAAACTTGTAGATAATAAACTCCTACAGGTAGATCTGAAACAGACATCTCATAATATCCGGCACCACTTTGGGTTTGCATGGTTCTTAAAACTCTTCCATATTGGTCGGTTAATCGAAGTGTTTGCCCTTCAATGCTCTCTAATTGTATATTTAACAAGTCATTTACTGGATTAGGATAAATATTTACTCCTTCTTTGGCCTTTACAGGCGATTGGATGTAATTTTCAACCACAGCAATAAGTGGTGTTTCATTCACATCTTCTCCATTTTCTCCAGGACATGGATTGGTAATAAATACATTCGACTGGAGGTTGGTCAGGGTTGTATTTCTTTTAATTACATCAGATAATCTGGTATTGGATACTTGTGTTTTGATAGCTGCAGGTAGATTTGGGTCTGATTTATAAAAATAAAAATCACCATCTCTAAGTTTTTCAAATTGAGCTTTTAACAAAGCATGCATAGTTTTTCCCACTGATTTACCTGGGAGTAAATCTTCTGCCAGTAAGCCAATCCATACATCGATATTGTCAATGGTTCCATACTGTGTTTGAAGAGCAGCTGCCAAAGTAGTATTTTTGGTTATATCAGCAAAAGTTCTGGCAGGGGTTCCTGTATAAAATTTACGGATATCATTATAATCAGGTAATCCGTGATCTCTACCTCTTTGAATATTTAGCGCAGCTAAATCAAGCCCGAATCGAACAGGAGCAGTAGGACTACCAAATAAGAAATTCCGGAGTATGCTATTTATCTTGGTGTCAGTCTCATATTGTTTATGCGTTGCAAATCCTTTTAAAAATGATTCTAATCCAAATTCATCAAATAAACCAGTGTTGAAAAAGGCATCTAACAATTCAACGCCACCGCCGCCAACAACGGCACAATTATTATCGCGCATGGCAAGTAAATCTGCCACCTGGGTGTGACCGATTCTATATCCGGCGGTAGCGAAAGAATTTAATATATCAGGTCGAACAGAGCTATTGTATCTTGAATAATTATTAAGGGTAATGCCCATAGCCGGAAGGAATTCCTGATAGGTTATGGCTTGTATTAAAGCGCCAACTTCTTTTCTTGCTTTCTGAAATATTTCTTCGTCATTGGTTAAACCCTGTGATCTTAACCTATCACAAATGCGGTTATGTTCTCTTACAAAAATTAAATGCAAACCACTAATTCCTGGATGTTCGGCGCCTCTTACATCACCAGTTACAAAGGTTTTAATAGTATGGTTTCTGTCATTTGCCATGCTCGGAGCCGTGGCATCCAAAGCTCCTGTTGATTCTCCATTTACCGTGTTCCAGGGAAGGTTATTACCCGTTGAAGTTTTTAATTTGCCATTTACTTTAGTTCTCAACCAGGATGCTCGGACACTATCAGATCCATAAACGACTGATCCATCAATCCATGCAGTATTCAGATTCATTTGCTGACGTTGCGTATTGATGCCGCTGCCCGGGAAAATAGTACTTCTCGTAAAAGAGATGGGAACAGTGAAAAGGGTTTCATTTGCAGGTAAGGTAATGGGCACCGATTCCGTGGTACTACTTGGAGTTAATACCATGTCATGATCAAGAAATTGACCCCATACATAAACATAAGTACTTAAATTTTTTGCACTGAAAGTAGTAACTGGTTCATCGCATATTGCATTTGAAATCTGTCTTGCTGAAGGACGGCTGGTTCCTCCCATAGCATTTTTGGTATCTGTAGCGCCATATTCAGCCGGAATTTCTCTGGCCAAAGCAACATTGGTTGCTCCCCATTCTGCCTTTGTTCTGGCAATATTGTTATTCGTTCCATCATAAGAACGAAAGGCTGGCTGGGTACTCACAGGTCCTGGTGCATTTCTTCCGTTGGCGTCAAATCGTCCGGGCATACCGTCAGATGAATGAGTTTGTGCATTGGAGGAAATACAGGCCATCATAAATATAAGGATGCTGGTGTTCCTAAATAGGGTGATACATTTCATAGGTTGTTTTTTATTGTTGTTGATTAACTGAACAACCTATTAAGCAGACTAAAATCATTTTGTACTCATTCCATTTTATTATTTTCCTCTAACTTTTTGATTTGGTTTTCTTCCCCAGTTAGGCAGATTAATATCCAGGTCATCATGTGCCGTAATCATTTCTTGTCGGCAAATAGTTCTCATGTTAAGTATAGTTGACTGATAGTCAGATTTTTCTGAAAGATTTACTGTTTCCATGGGATCTTTTTTCAAATCAAATAACTGCGTCGTTTCCTTTCCCGCTACATTATAAACGATTAACTTCATACCATCTGACGTTTTCACACTTCGGCTCCAATGTCCATAAACGTTATATATATTTTCCCGAACTTTTACCTTTTGATCTTTAATAATAGGCATTAAAGATTTAGCCTCTACGGTTTTAGGGGCGGGTATTTTTAAATATTCATAGATGGTTGGGGCTATATCACTTAAATAAACAAAACCATCTGCTTTTTTATTTTTTGGAATACCTGGTCCTGAAAATATCATGGGCACACGAATGCTATGTTCATATAAATTTTGTTTTCCCAGTAATCCATGCTGACCTACTGCAAGGCCATTATCTCCTGCAAATACTATCAGCGTATTTTCCATTAATCCCTCCTTTTCAAGGGTTTCCAGTATCCTTCCAACCTGTGCATCCATTTCTGAAATCATGCCATAATAAAGGGCTATTTCTTTTTTGATTGCTTCCGGAGTTCTTGGAGTTGGTAGTAATTGTTCATCGCGAACATTCAAATCGCCATTATCAAAAGGATGTTTCGGCAGAAAATTTTTTGTCAATGGTATGTCGGCTGCATCATACATTCGGTCATAAGGTGGAGGTGGTGTCCTCGGGTCATGTGGGGAGGTCAATGCAATGTAACACATAAAAGGCCCAAACTTCGCCTTATCACTTCGAAGAAATTCAATAGCATTATTGGTGTATAAAGTGCTGCTATAAATATCACTTTGTCTCTTGGTTGATTCCGGAAAAATACCCATAGGATCAAATGCCTGAACCATAGGTTTAAATTGTCCACCGTCTTTTTCAAAATGCATGCCACCAAAATAGATGTCCCCGCCATCACTGAACATTCTGTGATGGGAGGCCTTATCGCTATGCCATTTTCCAGTGTGATAGGTTTCATATCCATTTTCGCGAAGTGTCTCAGGCAGACTAATCAAACTGTCGGGTATCACCCCTCCGTCAGAAGGAAGGCGATTAACATAACGTCCCGTCATTAACATAGCCCGACTTGGT
>CAMDWC010000149.1 GCA_945878825.1 Haliscomenobacter hydrossis DSM 1100 | reverse complement strand
TTGACCGGTCCCCGGTCTTGGTTCATATCATAATTAAAATCATCGATTCTGTGTAGCTCACCAGCCGAAGTCAAATAAGCATTTCTAATCATGATCAGATAGCCCTTTTTCTTTAATGCGATATTGGCTTGATCTATTTTATCGTCGGGAAATGAATATTTTTCATACCCATAGACATCTTCCTTAAAACCATCAACCTGCCATTTATCGCATAAACTTACGTACCACTTTACCGCTTCTTCATTGTGCGTATCAAGCAGATAAACAGGACTTTTTGGAAATCCGATTGTGTAAATTTTCGCAGCTCCATTCTCCTTTAGAAAATATCCATGTAACAAACCCTCTTGCGAGAAAGGACCGTTATGGATAAAGGCTATCCTCAAGCCTATGATAAATTGAAGTCCTTTTTTATTAAAATATTGTTTTAAACCTTGCGGATTGGGATATTTATCTTTATCCCACATCCCAAAACTAGTAGTAGATTTAAATTTCTCATCGGTTTGCGGCCAAAAACCAGACCCTATCACCATCCATTTTAAAGGATACTGCAAATCCAAATAGTGGTCAATATCACGCTTAACGGTTTCTTCCGATGGATTCCAGGCCAGTGCCCCCCAGGCCTCCCAGCCTACACCATAAAACGCATAAGCTGGCTTCATTACAAGAAAGCCATTTTCATTTCTTGCTTTAAGAAAATTTGAATAGATCGTTTTGGTGTCTCCAAAAAAATAATAATATGATGCTATTTTTGCAGTACGACGACTTCCTTGCATGATCTCATCCGCTGTATTGACAACTATTTTAGCACCTGGGTCAATATTGATAAGTCCAAACTGATTGACTGGATAAATGGCGAAATTGCTTACCATGCGTGAGGCAAAGCCACTTGAAGAACTATAATCATAATTAGCAAAACCACTAATTTCAGTGCTATATTTTCCTTTGTT
The DNA here is from genome assembly GCA_945878825.1 of Haliscomenobacter hydrossis DSM 1100. GTDB lineage: Bacteria > Bacteroidota > Bacteroidia > Chitinophagales > Saprospiraceae > BJGN01. The sequence goes on along the minus strand of CAMDWC010000149.1, from coordinate 6,944 downwards.
CTCAGGAAGCCTGTTCCACCAATTGGCTACTACATCGCCCAATCCATATCCTGGACTAACTCCTGCAGTGCGTAAAGCCATGGCTATGCTTTCACCACTTGGATTCTCGATCTGAAAAAGAGCAGTTTCTTTCCCAAGTTTTAACCGGAGGATTATTGTATTGGTATTTTCAAGCGTCACCTCAAAAGAGTATACGCTATCCTTTGCTCCAATGTATTTTGTAGTCTTGGCCTGAGAAAGTTTTTCAGGATCTCCGGCCAATAAACCAGAAACAGGATGAGCAGGAACCATGATTTTCCCATCCGTCTTTTGAAACGCATATCGAAACCCATTCTTGATTACTACAAATTCTATCCCCTGTCTATTTCCTATGATTATTTTATCCTCCCCTTCTGTAACCTTTGATATTTGTCCGTAAGTACATTGCTGCATCAAAATAAAGGAACCAATGAAGGTTAAGCCTTTTAATAACTTGCTTACCAGCGTGATGTATTTCATAATTTATGTTATTACCAAAATTAAATTTACCCAATTTTTCCCTTTTGGCAAGCCCTCCGGATAAACCCTGCAAGCCCTAGCTAAATCTCTATGCGGTTGGATAACAATTATGGGTTAAATTCATTAATTGATAAGTGAAACTTCAATGATTAACTTGTTTCTACTCAAATGAAAAATATGAACCTAAAAAAATTTAAACAAGTACTGTCACTAACCTTAATGGCATTGGCTTTCACCGCTTTCCAACCGGAAAAGAAGCCAGCCAGCATCCAACCCAATATCGTACTCATTTTCATGGATGATATGGGCTATGCTGATTTAAGCTGCTTTGGATCTACTACCATTTCAACGCCAAACATTGATCAATTGGCAGCCAATGGCATGAAATTCACTGATTTCCATGTAGCAGCATCTATATGCACGCCATCGCGTACAGCCTTGTTGACTGGCTGTTACCCACAGCGCCTCGGATTGCCAAAAGTGATTTTCCCGGAAAGCAAAGACAATCCTGGCAACACTGGTATAAACCCAGAAGAACAAACGATTGCTGAATTGCTCAAGGGAAGGGGATATGCTACATCCATGGCTGGGAAATGGCATTTGGGTGATAAAAAAATGTTTTTGCCAACGCAACACGGCTTTGACCAGTATTTTGGTGTGCCGTATAGCAATGACATGACCATAGCGCCTGACATGGTATTGTCTGAAAACGCATTGCTTCGAAATGGCATGACCAGGGAAATGATTCAAAACTATGCTACGCTTAAAATAGCGAACAAGAACCACCAGACACCGCTCATGAAAAACAACGAGGTCATCGAGTTTCCTGCAGACCAAAGCACGTTGACCAAACGTTATACCGAATTTTGTCTTGATTTCATTAACCAACAGGCAGGGAAGTCCCCGTTTTTCATGTACTTGGCCCATACCATGCCGCATACTCCGATTTCGGCTTCCAAAGATTTTATAGGAAAATCCAAAGGGGGTTTGTATGGTGATGTTATCGAAGAGATAGATTGGTCTGTCGGGGAGATTATCAAAACATTGGATAAAAAAGGGGTCTTGGATAATACCTTGGTTATTTTCACCTCCGATAACGGACCATGGCTTACTTATGGAAATCATGGCGGAAGCGCAGGAATACTGAGGGGTGGTAAATTTGATATTTTTGAAGGAGGGTTCAGGGTACCCTGCATCATGTCTTTGCCAAGCGTCATTCCAAAAGGCAAAGTTTCCAATGAATTCATTACCAGTTTAGATATTGTTCCTACCATTTGCGAAATGACCGGCACAGATTTGCCTTCAAAAAAGATCGATGGAGTAAATGTTTTGCCTGTGCTTAAAAGCAAAAAGATGAGAAAGATCCTTGACAACCGATACTTTTATTATTTCTCAGAAAATAAATTAAAAGCGATACGGAAAGATAAATGGAAATACATCATACCCATTAATTATTCTGTTGTAACAAATCCAGGAAGAGACGGTAAAAACGGAAAAACAGAACCCAATAAGCAGGAGGAGGCACTGTATAACCTGGAAAAAGATATTTCAGAAAGTAAAAATATTATCAAGGAAAACCCTGGAATTGCCAATGAACTCAAAACTGCTCTGGAAGCATTTGAACAAACCATTAAAAAAGAAGCACGCCCTGTTGGGGTGGCTAAAAATACTTTTTAGGTGGAGGTAGAATGATTTTACTGCAAAACAATAACGTAAATACAATAACCATATATAGAATACATGAAACTAAAATACTATGTTTTATTCAGCATGCTGCTGTGTACAATCTTTGTATCGTACAGGAGTGAAAAAAAATCTAACGTAAATACAAATAGCATTCAACATTTTTCTGAAGCGTTTGTCAATCCCTCCATGTCTTACAGGCCTGGTGCATACTGGACCTGGTTGAATGGAGATGTAACAAAGGCTTCTATTACCCATGATCTCGAGGAAATGAAAGCCAAAGGAATGGGTAGGGCAGAAATATATGACCTGTTGGCGATGCATAATCCCGATGGAAAGTATGGAGTAGGTCCTGCATTTCTGGGTGACGAATCTGTACAATCCATTTTACATGCATTGGCAGAAGGGAAACGGCTCGGCATTCAAATCGGCATGGTAGCATCCAGCGGATGGAATGCGGGTGGGCCATGGGTGAAACCTGATTGGGCGGCAAAAGCATTGTATACATCATCGCTTTCATTGGTTGGCCCAAGTGTATATTCAGGTACTTTGCCGTTACCGAAATTCCCTAAACAGAGTCCAAAAGACAAGAATGGTGTTCCTCAGTATATGAAGGAAATCGCCATAATGGCCATCAGGGATCATCCGGATAAAAAAATTAATACCTCGAATGATGTCATCATGCTAAACAAACAATTTGATGGGGAAAAACTACAATGGCAGGTACCTGAAGGAAAATGGACCATTCTCAGGTTTGTTTGTTCTAATACCGGTCATCACCTGATTGTTCCCAGTCCTAATTCAGATGGTTTACAAATTGACTTTCTTGATCCCAAAGCAACCACCCGTTATTTACAACATATATTAAATCGTTTACGCATTACAAAACAAAACGCCAAAACTTCCGGATTATCTTATCTCTCTTTTGATAGCATGGAACTAGATGAGGCAACGGCATGGACAGATGCTATGGATAGTATCTTTTTTGCTCATAATGGTTATGATGTTCTTCCATATTTGCCTGCTTTTGCAGGGTGGGAGCTTCCTGGTGGCAACGAACTTTTTCTTCAAGAGTACAAAAAAACGGTAAGTGACCAACTTATTTTCAGTCATTATACAACAGGCCGTGATTTCCTGGCGGATTATGGTATTCAAGTGAATGCCGAAGCAGGAGGGCCTGGGCCTCCATTATGGAAATCATGTCCGGTAGATGCTTTAAAGGCTTTGGGAAATGTCAATATCCCACGCGGTGAATTCTGGATTCGAAATCGGTATAACATGTTTCTCGTTAAAGAAATAGCCAGTGCTTCTCATATTTATGGACTTAATGTGGTAGATGGAGAATCATTCACCACATGGAGAAGATGGAAAGATGCACCGCATGAATTGAAAAAATATGCTGACCGTGCTTTTTGTGAAGGATTGAACAGGATTACGATGCACGCCTTCGCCAATACACGGCCAGAGTTTGGTTTGCCCGGAAGAGCATATCACGCCGGTTCTGATATCAATCCAACCACTACCTGGTGGAAAGATGCCAGACCATTCATGGATTATTTATCAAGATGCTCATACATGTTAAGCCAGGGGAAATTTGTTGCTGATGTTGTTTATTATTATGGAGATAAAGCCCCTAATTTTTTTCCGGAATTACAAGGGTCTCCTGATCGGCCAAAACTCAATGGATTAAGTTTTGGGTATGATTTTGATGTTATCAATTCAGATATTTTATTGAACAAAATAGAAGTTTCTAATGGCAAATTGGTTTTACCCGATGGCTTAAATTATAAGTTACTTGTAATACCCGGCAGAAAGGATATTCCGATCCAGGTGATCAATAAAATAAATAAGATGATGGCTGCCGGTGCGAGGATCTTATTTTTAAATACGGCAGAAACACCTTCAGGCATAAAGAATCCTGAGCTTAAAAATATATCCATTGATGATGCTTTGAGAACATTGGATATTGGAAAAGATTTTACTGCAGATGCTGAAAAGTTGGATTTTATCCATAGGACAACAGCAATAGGAAATGTTTACTTTATTCGCAATAAAACAGACCAGACAATAACTGAAGAATGCCAATTCCGGACAATTGGAAAACAGGCTGAATATTGGGACCCCATAACTGGAAAGCAATATCAAATCAATGACATAAAAACATTGAATGGGAATACCAAAATCAATCTGCAGCTGGCACCCAATGCATCCTGTTTTATCGTCTTCAATGCTGAAAGGAGAACACTCCCTTCCTATAATATCATAAAGGAAACAAAGAGCCAAGAATTAAGTTCCCCTTGGACTTTATCCTTCCCTGAAAATTGGGGAGCACCAGATTCAGTCAAAATGACCAAGCTCATTTCCTGGACGGACCATACAGATGATGGTATTAAATACTTTTCTGGCACAGCCACTTATAAAAACAGTTTTGACATCTCTCGTGAATCGCTTCAAAAAGACAGTATCATCAAAATAAATTTGGGAGAAGTATTGGATGTTGCAAGAATTTTTATCAATGGAAAATCTGCTGGCGTTGTATGGACACCACCCTTTTCCTTGAACATAAAAGACTATCTGAAACCCGGAAAAAATACGGTTGAAATACAGATAACCAATATGTGGATCAATCGGCTAACCGGTGATATGAATTCAAATGATGGAAAAAAATACTGTCAAACGAATATTCCCTATGGCAGGAAAGACAGGTTTCCGAATGAGAATGGAGATGAAAAATTTCATGTTCAAAAAGCTGGAATGATGGGCCCAGTAAGAATAGAGGAAATACAAACAGCTTTGATAAGGTAACCGAATTATACAAATTTTTTATTTATGAATTGCGAACTGACAAAACATCAAATTGATTTTTATCAAACCAATGGATATCTATTGATTGAAAATTTTTTAAATGAAGCCGAACTTTCTTTTTGGCGAGAAGCTGTAACAGAAGCTATACAGCAGCGAGGCGGTAAAAAAATGCCAGGCAGCGATGCCAAGCTCGGTGAAGATGATGGCATTAATAAAGACAGCGATTACTATGGTAAAGTGTTTGACCAGATGCTGAACCTATGGCAAACAAATGATGCCGTAAAAAAAATAATGCTGGATGAAAATATTGGGAAAATGGTGGCCGACCTTGCTGGTTGGGATGGAACAAGGATATGGCATGACCAGGCATTGATAAAACGCCCCTGGGCCAATCCAACTTCATGGCACTTAGATACTCCTTTCTGGTCTTTTAGCGACAGGCGGGCAATGTCTATTTGGGTTGCTTTAGATGATGCCACTGTAGAAAATGGATGTCTGTATTTTATTCCGGGATCTTTCCACAGTACCAGTTTTGAAAACCCTGGTATTGGGAAGAACATGGATGCAGTTTTTGACTTTTATCCTCAATTCATCAAATCGAAATCTGTGGCAGTACCAATGAAAGCAGGAAGTTGTTCTTTTCACAATGGATTGACTATTCATGGAGCTGGTGCCAACATGACCAATGGATTTAGAAGGGCAATGACCTGTGCTTATATGCCTGAAGGTGCTACATTCAATGGCATTAAAAACATTTTAAGTGATGAACAGGTTAGCAAATTAAAAATTGGAGATTTGCTCAATGATAATAACCAAAATCCTTTGATATATTCAAAGGGTGGTTTGTCTTGAAATACTACGTATGGTTGAGGGATTAAGAGGCTGCTCCTGGGTGTAGTTGGATTCATCCAGCAGTTCTGCCGCTTTAAGCAGGTTCGGGTAAACCGATAAATCATACTTGGGTGTAGTAAGTATTTTTTCTGGTTCAGCCTTATAGCCCAATTCATATATTTTTTGGGTTATAATTATTCTATGTAACCCAAAACCCCAATCCTTAGAAGTATGAAGAGCGCGTTTAGAATAATGTTCTTATTGGTAGTGTTTGGTTTACTATTTGAAATTACAAACCAAACATTTGCCCAAACAAATCCAGACTTATCTACGGTAAAAACACAATTCACTGTCCCTAAAATGATTTTAGGTGAGCCAAGAGCAGGGTTGAGGGTAAAACAGACAACCAAGGGATGGGAAAATACTGACGTATACCATGTCATTTATTTGCCAAAAAACTGGAAGCCAAATAAAAAATACCCCGTAATTATTGAATATGCAGGCAATGGTTACTACAAAAATAAATTTGGTGATGTTTCTAATGGGTCTGTAGAGGGAAGTAGTTTAGGTTACGGTTTAAGTAAGGGTAAGGATTTTATTTGGGTATGTATGCCATTTGTTGAAGTGAAAAATGGGAAAAAGAAAAATGCTGTAACATGGTGGGGAGACATAGAAGAATCTAAAAAATATGTACTTGCGACTATACATCTCTTGGAAGAAAGCTTTGGGGCAGATAAAAATCGTATACTCATAGCAGGCTTCTCTAGAGGCGCAATTGCTTGTAACTACTTAGGTTTATTTGATGATGAAATAGCCCCGGTTTGGAAAGCGTTTTTTAGTCATTCGCATTATGACGGAGTAAGTGAAAACTGGCCATACCCATTTGTGAATAGAGCATCAGCACTTATGAGACTAAATAGACTAAATGGTAGGCCGCAGTGGATTTCACAAGAGAACAATACAACAAATATTATTACATATTTAGAAGATACTGGCATTGCAGGTGATTTTACTTTTTGTAGTATCCCATTCCGTAATCATAGCGATGAATGGATACTTAAAAAAACTCCTGAAGCTGACTCTGCGAGAAATTGGTTAAGAAAAGTTATGAAATAATTTATTGTATC
>CAMDWC010000148.1 GCA_945878825.1 Haliscomenobacter hydrossis DSM 1100 | reverse complement strand
GTACTGTCGGACGAATATCAAATAAAATTAAAAGATGAGTACCTTTTTCAAAAACAAAAATATGATTTAACCCCTATTCCCAAAGGGCAATGGCGATATATGCGAATGAGACCTTCCGGCTTTCCCGAAAAAAGAATGGCTGCATTGGCGGGTTTCATTTTTCAAACAGAACACTTGAAAAGTAAGATTATCCAGTTGCGGAGCAAAGCAGAACTCTATGCCTTTTTTGATATTCGCACCTCTCTTTATTGGAAAAATCATTTTAGATTTGGAAAAATATCAGCCCAAACGAGTGCTGCAGCAGGACACGATTTAATTCAACGAATAGCCATAAACTTTGTTATTCCATTTCAATTCCTATTTTCAGAAATTTACCAGCTTCCCAATGTTAAAGAACACGCCATTGATCTGTTAAATGATCTAGAAGCTGAAGATAACCTCCTGATAAGAGAATGGAAAAAAATGGGTATCATTCCCATTTCAGCCGCAGAAAGCCAAAGTTTGATCCACTTGAAAAACGAGTATTGTGATAAACGACGTTGCCTTTCTTGTTCTATCGGTCATGCCATCCTACGTGGAAATACCTGAAATCATAGATAATAATCCCTCCGCCTTTTCAATGGCATTAAGCTTACCAACATCTTCCCAAATATCACCAGTATGATCAAATGCTCCTATTCTCCTGTTTGATGCGACAGATAAATAAAAAGGCATAATTGGGAATATTTTTTCCTCTGGCATAAATTCAAAAATTTCAGGATTAATGACATGAATGCCACTAAAGGAATAAAAAGTAGGATTTTCTATGGCCCGGGAAATAATTTCCTCGCCCGTTTGATGATTTTTCCATCCACTTAATAAATTTTGATCATTGAACATCATTTGCCTGGATGATTCTCTTGTTTGAACGGCCAGTGTAGCCAAAAAGGAATTTTCAAGGTGAAATTTAACCATTTCAGCTAAATTTAGATTTGTCACAATATCTGCATTGACCACTAAAAACGGTTCGTCTTTCAGAAACCCGGCAGCATTTTTTAAGCCTCCCCCTGTATCGAGAAGCATATTTTCTTCGTTAGAAATATGGATTTCAATGTCGAAATTATTTTTTTCCTCAAGAAATGCTATTATTTTGTCACCAAAGTGATGCACATTAATTATAATTTCATTGAAACCATAGAATTTTAATCTTCTAATGGCCAATTCCAATAAGGGAATACCATTCAAGGGAACTAAAGCTTTAGGAATATTGTTGGTCAAAGGTCGCAGCCTGGTTCCCAGTCCTGCGGCAAAAATCATGGCTTTCATATACATTGCATTTCGGAATAAAGATAACAGTAAAATGCTTCAACATCTATTCGTTCGATTTCTTTTACTCCCATTATCTCTACTTTATGGATTTGGGGTGAGTATTCATAGATTTTTATATCTGACAGAAATAATCAAACCATTAAAATTTAGCCTCCCCATTTTATCCATTGGGAATTTATCCGTTGGAGGTTCAGGAAAAACGCCCCATGTGGAGTACCTCGTTCATTATTTGAAAAATTATGTCCAGGTAGGGGTCTTAAGCAGAGGGTACAACAGGAAAAGTACAGGATTTATTTGGGTTGAACCCTATTTAAAATCAGATGAAGCCGGTGACGAACCTTTACAAATCAAAAGTAAATTTCCCGATATTTCTGTTGCTGTTTGTGAAAGCAGAGTAAGTGGCGTTTCTGAAATGGTTGCCATAAACCCTACTTTACAAGTGATTTTACTTGATGACGCTTTTCAACACAGAGCCATAAAACCTGAACTCGATATTATCCTGACTACCTTTCAGCAACCCTTTTTTTCCGATTATCTGTTACCCTTTGGAAGACTAAGAGAATGGAGAAATGCTTATAAAAGGGCTGATGTGTTGATCGTCAGTAAATGTCCTGAAAGATTAACGGAGGAAATCAGGGAAGATTATTTGAATAAAATCAATCCATTACCCCATCAGAAAGTATATTTTTCCTCCTTCAAATATGGAAATCCTTATCACTTGTTTAATCCGGAGATAAAATGGTTACCCCATCAGCTACCCTCCGTTTTATTGGTAACAGCCATCGCGTCTGTTCAATATTTAGAGGAGTATTTAAAACCAAGAACCTCCTCCTTAGTGCATCAGGTGCATGAAGATCATCACTATTTCACCCACTACGAAATGGCACAGCTTCGAAAAAAGCTGGATGAAATGGAAGGTTCCCAAAAAATCATCCTCACTACAGAAAAAGATGCCACCCGCATGTGGTTACATAAGGAATTTATAGAAAAAGAGAACCTTCCCATCTTCGTTTTGCCTGTAGCGGTAGTTTTTCATGGAAATGATGGCCACCATTTCAATGAACAAATCAAACAATGCTTACTGGATTTTCAATCGTAACCTAATTATTTACTCATTAAAAAAGGCAAAACACAGGAAATAATTCACAAGTTTTGCCTTTTTTATAAGCATAAATTAAACCTACGTCAGAAAAATACGATGATTATCGGTTTCCTCCAGGACGTTTCCAACGTACTGGCGGGGCAGGTTCTTCTTTTAATTTCACTCCTTTAGTCTCTAATAATTTAAGTGCTTCCTGAACAGCTCTCTCTAATTGAGGATCCTTGCCAGCGAAAACAGCCGCTGGATCTTGCAGTACTTCAATGTCAGGAGAAATGCCTTCCCCTTCTACTGCCCAACGACCATCTGAATCAAAAAATCCACCTCTCGGAGCAACCATCCTGCCTCCATCTAAAAAACGGGGCGTATCCCAGGTGCCTACCAGACCACCCCAGGTACGTGTGCCAATTAAAGGGCCAATCATTGATTTTTTGAACATGTAAGGCAATAAATCACCCCCCGAACCGGCACGCTCATTAATAATCATCACTTTAGGGCCGAAAATTCCTGACATAGGCGTGGTAGAAACAGTATGGCCATCCACTCTATTGTTGAAATAACCCATTAAAGGTCTGTTCATAACATCCACCATATAATCGGCCGCAGATCCACCGCCGTTATTTCGCTCGTCAATGACAGCTCCCTGTTTGTCCTGCTGTCCAAAATAATACCTGTTGAAATAAGTATAACCAGGCTGTCCAGTATTTGGAACATAAACATAAGCCAGTTTTCCATTCGATAAAATATCTACTTTGCGTCTGTTTCCCTCTACCCATTCTCTTAATCTTAATCCTGCTTCATTTGCAATTGGCGTTACCTCTATTACTTTTGATCCCTCAGATGCAGGCGTTGAATTAATTCGAATCTGGGTTAAACGACCCACTGAGCCAATGAATAGTTTATGCGGATTATTGTCAAAACTGAGCTTTTGCCCATTTATTTCTAATAAATAGTCCCCTTCTTTAACTCCCAGTCCAGGAATAGCCAATGGAGCTAATAGCTCGGGATTCCATTGCTCACCTGTCAATATTTTTTTAAACCTAAAACCAACACCTGTCCATTCATAGTCGGCACCTAAGAGCCCAACCTCCTGATTATTCAATGTAGGAAAATCGCCTCCACTGGTGTAAGAATGGCCTACTGAAACTTCTCCCCCTAAAATATCAACGACATAATTTAAATCGGTCCTATGTTTGACATGTTCAACCCAGGGTTGATACCACTCATAAATTTTATCCCATGGTGCCCCGTGCACATTATCAACATATAGAAAATCTCTTTGAAACCGCCACCCCTCTTTAAATATTTGTCTCCATTCTGATGTCGGGTCTATTTTCATGCCCATATTAACATTCAATTTTCCATCTCCAACCTTACCTGGTGACTCTGACTTAATAATGCCCCAGTTGCTCCCCGCCTGATAAAGAAGTTGTTTTCTATTTTGTGAAATGGAAATATTACTAATACCCCCAATTAATAAATCCGTTTTGCGCGTATTAAAAATGAATCTATGGATATTTAATAGCGGACTACCTTCTGTATTTTCAGCATAAATAATACTGCCACCTACCCCAGGATACAAATGCTGGAATGATTTTTTAGGCAAATTTAAAGCGACAACACGTTGCTGAATACCGTTAAAATCGATTTTAATCATTTTCGATTTCACCGATTTATCTGTCGAATCCTTTGTTGATTTTTCTTCATCACTTTGAGGTAATAAAGGTGATTTTCCAGTGGCAGAAAGCACCGTTGCATAAATAGCTCTCGACACAGGTTTATCGTAAGAAGTCATATCAAGCCAACCAGAAGCGACGCCAAAATCGGTACTGGCTAAGAAAAACAACCATTCACCTCCCTCATCCCAGACAGGATCAATTGCATCGGCCAAAGGATCGGTTATTGCTTTGGTCGTGCCCGACGTTAAATCATATACAAAAATAGAACGAAGCTGATTGGGTAAGCGGCGGGCATAAGCGACCCATTTCCCGTCGGGAGACCAAACGGGGAGTAAACTCCTGTCTGGATTTGCGTAGAGATCTGTATCTACTTTTTTCAGTAGTCCTTTTTCAGTATCATAAACATATAGCGAATAATCTTTATCTGTAAATGCAATATGTCGATTATCAGCTGACCACGCAGGGTAAAAGTAAAAAGAAGGAGTATTTACTTTAATTGATTTTTCAATAGTACCCAATTGATCAGCGATGACCAGTTGATATTCGCCAGATGCATCAGAAAACCAGGCTATTTTCTGACCATCAGCAGACCAGGAAGGATAGCGATCGGCGACGCCTGGAGAATTGGAGATATTCCGCCAGGAACCATTTTCTTTAGGTACTGTAAAAATTTCCCCTCTATATTCAAAAAGGGCTCTTTGCCCAGTTGGAGAAAGGGAAGGATTGGTCAGCAACTCAGGTTTTATTGTTTCCCAACGAGGCATGGACCAGGTAAAATCGCCTTTAACCTCAATATTTAACTGGGTTGATTTTCCTGACAATGGATTCAGCAGATGTAAATAGCCGCCTTGTTCATAAACAATTTCCTCCTGACCAGCATCCAGGCTTTTTACATCGAAGTCTTTATGAAAAGTGTGTTGTTTAACTTGTTTGGATTTCCGGTCATAACTCCATATGTTATTAGCATAATCTCTTTCTGAAAGAAAATAAACTTTGTCATTTAACCAAACAGGATCAGTATGTCTTTCGCTATTTAATTGAGGAGTTTGTTCTAATTTCATTGTTGCGAGCTCGACAATCCAGATAGGAAGTGCCTGTCCGCCTCTATAATTGCGCCATTCGGGATCCCAAAAAGTGATTGGGGTAAATGCGGCATATTTCCCATCGGGTGAAATCTCTCCAAAAGAAGCCTGGGGAATACCTAAATCTTTAGGCCACCCACCATTTTTATCCACATAAAAGAATTGATTAATTTTTGTTGGCATTCCAGCTGCACCTGAGCGAAAAAGCACTGATTTCCCATCGGGAGACCAACCCTGCACAAGATCTTCCCCAGGGTGCCAGGTCAATCTTTTCGGTTCACCCCCTTCGGAAGGAATCACGTAAGCGTCAACATTGCCTGCATATTGTGCTGAAAAAGCAATCCATTTTCCATCGGGTGAAAAATGCGGAACACTCTCACTTCCTTCGTGGGAAGTTAATCGACGCGCTGCACCTCCATTTTTTTGAACAATCCAAATATCGTCAGCATAAACAAAAGCAACCTGATCCTTACTGATGGTTGGTTGTCTCAACAACCTGGTTCCCTGGGAAAAAGCAGTTGTTTTTATGCAGAATACACCCAAAAAAATCCAAACAATGGGCATAATCATTTTTAATAAACTATTTTTCATACACGTTTTTTTATAAAATTAATAAATCATTGGTTAAGTGTCAGGATATCTCCTTTTGAAAGATTAAAAACGAGCATCTCCCCTTCCTTTATATATGAAATGGATGACTTAAAAGGATTCTGTTCAAAAGGATTTTTAATTTTCAAAACACCAGAAACAGTTGCCTCAATTTGAACCTTTGCCACCTTCCCATTCACCCTATTGGCAGATACTAAAAATGCACCCTCCGTTCTCATTTGTCGAAAAGAAACTTGTTTCCAATCTGACGGAATGGCGGGAAAAAGATGAATAAAACCTGCATGGCTCTGCAGGAGCATTTCTTGTACGCCCGCTGCAAAGGCAAAATTTCCCTCGAGAGTAAAAGGTCGGTAAGTATAAGTGGAATAGCCAAGTTTCGATTGATCGCCATTGGCATGAAAACTATTTTTCAGACAAAAATGCGCTGCAAAAATACGCAGGACCTTTGCTGCGCCCATCCCGTCAAAATTTCTGGCTTTTAGATTGCCAAGCCAGGAAAAAGAATAACCACAATATTGACTTGAACCATATTTGTCTAACGTATTTATAGTGTTTTGAATGATCTGTTTTTCCTTTTCCCCCGTTGAAACATCCACCAATCCCAATGGATGGAAGGCTACTAAATGGGAAAAATGTCTGTGGGAAGCATCATAAGGAAAATCTTTGGCAAAGGTTAATCCCGATGAATCATCTACATCTAATTCACCCCATTCCCTACCAATTTTCTCCCATTTTTTGGCCTCTTCCGGCTTATCGAGCTCGGTGGCCAATTCCGCTGTTTTGGAAAAAAGCCATTTTACCAAGCCTAAATCAAAATTAGTCATAGTTGAAAACCAGGCCTTGGGTGAATTATTAAAAATTTCAGGACTGGAGGAAAGGGATAATTTTCTTATTCCTTTTTCGTCTAAAAGGGAAACTTCCTTTAAATATATAGCTACTTTTTCCAGCCAGGGATAAGCTTTATCCGATAAAAAGGTTCTATCCATCGAGTAGCGCCATTGCAAATAGTAATGATGGGCAATCCAGGCCGAAACCGTTGGCCCAAAAGAATATTGAATCCAACCACCCATAGGACTACCCGCAAAAGTAGAAACGCCAGGAACATTGATTCCATTAGTTTGAAAATATTGTTTGGTATAGGATTCAAAAACAGGTTTATTTTTCTCCAGCCAATCTATAAATCCCATGGATTGGCCCAATTTATTGGCACTGTACGCTAGCCAATAACTTAGCTGTGTATTCAAATCGTTGTGAAAATCACCTTTCCAGGGAGGTAATTTACCATTATCGGCCGTCCAGACTGCTTGCAAAGAAATGGGAGGAGCGCCATTACCTGAGGCTGCACCGAATTTGTACTGCTCCAGATACCACTGTTTCATTAAAATACTATCTGGGATATTTATGCTACATTGTTCCCAATAGTCTAACCACCAATTTTTATGAATATTTAATCCTTTATTATAAGAATCAGCTGCAATTTGTTCTGAGGGCTGCGATGCAGGCAGATCGTCTGTATTTATTTTAATCACCTGAATATTCCAAATCCCTGTCAAAACATCTCCTTCCGATTTCCATTGAACATTGATACGATAAGTAAAACCATTCCAACCCTCCTGGGTGTAGGAAATAAACTCCTTTTCCTTGTGCAGAACCCCTTTTTGGTATCCCAATCGTCTTAAATCTTGTCCCGTTACTGGATTATCCTCCCCCGATTTTGAATCTACATTATAAGGTGGAGGAATCAATTCAGGTAAAACAGTTCCCTGTATTTTAGTAAATTTAAACCAGCCCTCTTGTTTAGACGCATGAACAAAAGTCTCCAGGGTCATACCAGTAGTCCATTCAACTTCGCAAAGCCCATGATTGAGAAACAGCTCAACGCGTTTCACTTTTGATTGGATATCAAAGGCTAAAGCTCCTGCGGGAATCTTTGAAGGTCCGGGATCTCTATCATAGGGAAGATCAAACATTTGCTGAACTTCCTCATATTTATTATTTTTCCAACGATCTTTTACCCACTTAAAATTCCAGTTTTTATGATCGAGGTTAGCTGTAGGTCGAAGATCCCACAAATCGGCCCTATCCAATGAAAACCTTAACTTTCCTTCCTTTTCCCAAATAAGCGCACCTAACATACCGTTTCCAAGTGGAATTCCTTCATCCCAGGT
>CAMDWC010000147.1 GCA_945878825.1 Haliscomenobacter hydrossis DSM 1100 | reverse complement strand
TCTGATTTATTTCATATCTTTTTCCTTCTATTTTACTTGATTCCAAAGGGTCCCGAAAATATCTGGAGTCAACTAATAGTAGCTTTATTTTTTGTCCTTTTGGACCAAAGGTATAAGATTGATAAGCACCCTCGTGGTTAAAGACGGGTGCATCTCTCGGTACATCCAGAAAATCGAGCATTAATTTTTTGCTTTCCCGCTTGTAAGGATATTCCTTGCCCCCATCATTCACTCCAAAATCATGGTCATCCCAAATACCTGTTATCTGGGTTTTTTTTCTGAAAGCAGAATAATCTTTTCCATTTTTTTGTATCATGTATTTTTCATTCAAGACCTTCATATCGTCACTGTCACCGTAGATATTGTCTCCTGTCCAAATCCAAATATCGGGTTGATTTTGTGCAATGGCTTTCCAAATATCCTGGGGAAGATCCTGCCTGTCGCATGAACCAAAAGCTATGGTTGTAATAGCTCGGGTAGTGTTCCATTTTTGTCCTTCATAGAGAGCTTCTTTCTCTGAAGCTGCTTTTTTTGACATTTGGCAGCCTGAAAGAAACACAAAAGTAAACAGTAGGAAATACAGCGTTTTCATGTCTTAATGTTTTTCCAAAGATAGCATTAAATGTAGTCAAAGATTGGAATTTTACCCTAAATTCAGATTTTATTCCATTTTTTTAAGACAAAATTTAAATGGTTTTAATGATAAATATTGCTATTATAATTACGAAAAATATATTTATTTAAAAATATAATACTGATTTTTGGGGAAAGGTAAGGCAAATAAGGACTGTTTTTTTGAAATGCACAAGGTTAGCCTTCGTAATATTGTATGTAAAGACAGGCTGATAAAACTTACCTAAAAAGGAATTTAAGTTGCATAGAACTTTTTAAAAAGGTAAATTTACGTATCGTTTTGCCCTTTCCTTCATATACCAATTTTTAAAAAACTTTATTACACCTTTCACCTCATCAGGGAGTGGGCTTATTATAATTATGGAAAATAGCAAAATTAAACCTATCATTTCAAAAGGGCTTTACACGCCGCAATTGGAAAGTGATGCCTGTGGTACCGGACTTATCGCCAATCTTAAAGGGAATAAGTCTCACGAATTAATAGATCAGGCCTTACAAATGCTCGAAAACATGGAGCATCGGGGTGCTTGTGGTTGTGAGCCAAATACAGGCGATGGTGCGGGCATTTTAATACAAATCCCTCATTTGTTTTTCCAGCATAAGGCAAAGGAACTTGGTTTTATCCTGCCCGACGCAGGGCAATATGGGGTTGGAATGATCTTTTTTCCGATGGATCGTGTGTTAAGAGATCAATGCCGTGTTCTTCTAAATGATTATATCGATGAATGTGATTTTGAATTAATAGGATATCGCGACGTACCAACTCAAAATGAATCGCTCGGTGCTTCTGCTTTAATGGTGGAACCTAAGATTGAACAGGTATTTGTAAAACCTAAATCTCCATTGGACAAAAAGTCTTTGGAGAGAAAGTTATATATACTAAGAAAATTTGCCACCCACAATATTTATCATACTTATCCTCAGGCTAAAGATCATTTTTATGTTCTTTCTTTTTCTTATAAAACCATTATTTATAAAGGTCAGCTAACTACCTATCAATTAAAACCTTACTTTCTTGATTTGCAGGATGAACTTTGCACCTCAGCTATTGCCCTCATCCACTCCAGATTTTCCACCAATACAGTGCCTAAATGGAAATTGGCACAGCCTTTTCGGTATATAGCGCATAATGGAGAAATTAATACCATAACAGGTAATATAAACTGGTGGAGATCAAAGGAAAAGGAACTTGTTGCCGCTATTTTTACCCCGGAAGAACTGGAAAAACTTAAACCTATTTGCGGGGAAAGCTTATCCGATTCCGGAAATTTTGATAATGTTTTAGAGTATATTGTTCTTTCAGGATTCTCCCTGCCGCATGCTTTGATGATGATGATTCCTGAAGCATGGGAAGAAGCTGATAGAATGAAGGACGAAAAAAGAGCGTTTTATGAATATCACAGGACGCTCTCTGAACCTTGGGATGGTCCTGCCTCTATCTGTTTTACTGACGGTATCGTAGTGGGTGCAACCCTCGATCGAAATGGTTTACGCCCCTCCCGATACTGTTTGCTGGATGATAGCACGCTCATCGTTGCTTCAGAAGCGGGTGCCCTGCCTGTCGATCAGCGTAAGGTGGTGTTAAAAGGCAGATTGCAACCTGGAAAAATGCTTATCGCTGACTTAGATGAACACAGAGTCGTTGGCGATGAAGAATTGAAAAGAATAATATGTGAGCGTTTTCCTTATCGTCAGTGGTTAAATGACCATAAAATTAATCTGAAGGACCTCCCCCTCACTTCTTCCGTTTCCTATCAACAGGACGAGAAGACTTTATTAAGAAATCAACATCTGCATGGGTATTCAAAGGAAGACATCAGTGTTCTTATGTTACCCATGATGGTTGACGGGCAGGAGCCCCTTGGTTCTATGGGCATTGATACCCCTCTGGCCGTGCTTTCGCATCATTCTCAGCATTTGTCAAACTATTTTAAACAATTATTTGCTCAGGTAACCAATCCGCCAATCGATCCCATAAGGGAAAGGTCGGTGATGTCCATTTTTGCTATGTTGGGTGGTGCGCCAAATCACATGAATCTGACGCCGGAAAGGGCCAATTTTATACATTTGGAAAGTCCTATTCTGTCGAATGCCGAACTGGCTAAAATAAGAGATATTTCTGTAGGTCCATTTAAATCGGGTATAGTCAATCTTGTTTTTAAAGCCGACGGACAGGCAGGACGATTAAAAGCGGCCATAGACCATATATGTGCCGTGGCGGAAGATATGGTTAGAAACGGATTTACAATTCTGATTTTATCAGATAGAAATGCCGATGCTTTTCAAGCGCCCATTCCTTCCTTATTGGCCGTAGGTGCTATTCATCATCATTTGGTTAAGGAGGGCTTACGAGGTTCAACTTCCCTTGTATTAGAAGTCGGCGACACGCGCGAGGTTCATCATTTTGCCACGCTGTTGGGCTACGGTGCCTCGGCAATAAATCCTTATTTATCGTTCGCCACCATCGCTGATCTATTAAATAGAGGGAGAGTTAAAGTGGATATGTCCCTGGAAAAGGCGATATACACCTTTAAAAAATCAATTGATAAAGGCATCTTGAAAATTATGTCTAAAATTGGTATTTCCACCCTTCAATCTTATCAAGGGGCTCAAATATTTGAAGCACTGGGTTTAGCCACAGAGGTGGTTGAAAAATGTTTTAAAGGGACTATCTCAAGGATCGAAGGCATTGGTTTTGATGGTATTGCGCAGGAAATTCTGGAGCGCCAACATAGAGCTTATCCTACCCAGGGTGGACATGATTCGCAATTAGATGTCGGTGGCATTTATCAGTGGAAAGTAAAAGGGGAGGCCCATCTTTTTAATCCGCAATCTATCCATTATTTGCAAATTGCTGCCAGGAATAATGATCAGGCAGCCTATAATAAATACGCAGAAGTGATCAATGAACAGAGTGTTCAAGCGTTAACTTTAAGAGGATTACTCACTTTTCGACGAGGTAATCCTATCCCTATTGAGGAGGTTGAACCTGTCGAAAATATTCTAAAAAGATTCGCCACTGGCGCCATGTCTTTTGGTTCCATTTCCCATGAGGCGCACGCAACCCTCGCTATTGCGATGAATAGAATAGGGGGAAAAAGTAATTCCGGTGAAGGAGGTGAGGATGAAATCCGCTTTCAACCAAAAGAAAATGGCGATTGGGAACGCTCCGCTATAAAACAAGTGGCATCGGGTCGCTTTGGTGTTACAAGTTATTATTTGGCAAATGCCGATGAATTGCAAATTAAAATGGCTCAAGGGGCTAAACCTGGAGAGGGCGGGCAGTTGCCTGGTCATAAAGTGGATGACTGGATTGGTAGAGTAAGGCATTCTACCCCCGGTGTTGGCCTTATTTCTCCTCCTCCTCATCATGATATTTATTCCATTGAAGATTTAGCTCAATTGATTTTTGATTTGAAAAATGCTAATCCCTCCGCAAGAATTAATGTTAAACTAGTGTCAAAAGCTGGCGTAGGTATCATCGCCTCCGGCGTTGCTAAGGCACATGCCGATGCGATACTCATTTCAGGGCATGATGGCGGAACAGGCGCTTCTCCTCTCACTTCAGTAAGGCATGCCGGCCTTCCCTGGGAACTTGGTCTGGCTGAATCTCACCAGACTTTAGTAAAAAATAAACTGAGAGATAGAGTGGTGCTGCAAACCGATGGTCAGTTAAGGACAGGAAGAGATATTGTTATGGCAACGCTCTTAGGTGCGGAAGAGTGGGGAGTCGCTACGGCTGCTTTAGTGGTGGAAGGTTGTATTTTAATGCGTAAATGTCATGTAAATACCTGCCCCGTTGGTATCGCCACCCAAGATCCTGAACTCAGAAGCAGATTTACAGGGAAACCGGAACATGTTATTCAGTTTTTTCACTTCCTGGCCAATGATGTTCGTGAGATTATGGCGGAACTCGGATTCAGATCTATCAATGAAATGGTCGGAAAAGTCGAAATGCTGAAATTGAAAAAGGATATTCAACACTGGAAATATAAACACCTCGATCTCAGCCCTATTCTATATAAAGAACCTGCCGATGAATCGGTTGGTCAGTTTAAAATGGTTCAACAAGATCATGGTATGGCAAATGTCCTTGATCATGCCTTAATTAAGGCAGCTTTGCCTGCCCTGGAAAATGTTCAAAAGGTACAGGCCAATTTCAATATCAGGAATATAGATAGGGCAACAGGAACCATGCTTTCTTACGAAATTTCTAAACGATTTAAAGCAGAAGGTTTGCCTGAAGGTACTATTCAATACACCTTTAATGGTTCGGCAGGTCAAAGTTTCGGTGCTTTTGGAGCAAAAGGTATTCACTTTAGACTGGAAGGGGAAGCTAATGATTATTTTGGAAAGGGCTTGTCAGGGGGACGATTAATCGTTGTGCCTGACAAAGAGGCTACCTTCATTGCACGTGACAATATCATTATTGGCAACGTTGCATTTTATGGCGCTACTTCTGGTGAAGCGTATATAAATGGTTGTGCCGGCGAACGTTTTGCGGTTAGAAACTCTGGGGTCACTGCCGTGGTAGAAGGAATTGGCGACCATGGTTGTGAATATATGACGGGGGGAGTAGTCGTTGTGCTAGGTGAAACGGGTGAGAACTTTGCCGCCGGTATGAGTGGTGGTGTCGCTTACGTTTACGATAAGGAAAATACTTTTTCTCCATGTTTGAATAGGGAAATGGTGGAGCTTGAGGTGCTGGAAAATGATGATCTCGATATCCTAAAACAACTGGTTCTCAATCATTATTTTTACACCAAATCTCCTTTTGCAGGGGTGCTCCTGGATCGTTGGTCAACAGAAATGATTCATTTTAAAAAGGTTATGCCTGCTGATTATAAAAAAGTGTTGGCGAATCGGAATAAAAAATTACAATTGTTAGTTACTCCGGTGAATGCCGGATAATCAAACTTATATAAAGATAAGGTTATGGCAGATCCTAAAGGATTTTTAACATTTAAAAGAGAACTTCCTTCATCGCGGGAGGTTAACGTTCGATTATCAGATTATAGGGAAATTTACGATGAGTTTCCCGTGGAAAAAACCAAACAGCAGGCTGCCCGTTGTATGGATTGTGGTGTTCCGTTTTGTCACTCGGGCTGTCCCTTGGGAAATGTAATTCCTGAATTTAATGATGCTGTTTATCGGGAAGAATGGCAGGAGGCTTTCCAAATTTTGTCGGAAACCAATAATTTTCCCGAATTTACAGGCCGTATTTGTCCGGCTCCTTGCGAAGCTGCCTGTGTCCTAGGTATAAATCAAGCTCCCGTTGCTATTGAGCATATTGAAAAAACCATCGTCGAGATGGCTTTTGAAAAGGGCTTCCTCAGACCCAAAGCGCCAACCATTAGAACAGGTAAAAAAGTTGCCGTTATTGGTTCTGGTCCCGCTGGTCTTTCCGCCGCTGCCGAGTTAAATAAATATGGTCATAGTGTGACTGTTTTTGAACGAAAAGATCGTATTGGAGGTCTTCTTCGATATGGTATCCCTGATTTTAAACTGGAAAAATGGGTGCTCGAACGCCGTATTGGCCTGATGGAAGCTGAAGGTATTCGCTTTAAAACAAACGTAAATGTCGGGGTTGATTTGTCGGTGGATCAGTTGAAAAACGATTTTGATGCCGTTGTCTTAACAGGGGGTTCTACTGTTCCCAGAGATCTTCCCATTCCCGGCAGAGAAGGAATAGGTATTTATCCGGCGATGCAATTTTTAGAGCAAAATAATCGACGGGTCGCTGGTGATTTTATTCCTGAAGCAGAATCCATTCGGGCAACAGGTAAACACGTAGTCGTTATTGGTGGCGGTGACACTGGCGCCGATTGTGTGGGTACCTCTAATAGACAAAAAGCAAAATCAGTAACTCAACTGGAAGTATTAGTCAAACCTTCATTAACCAGAACACCTGATTCATGGCCAAATTGGCCGCTAATACTTCGAACAAGTTCTTCTCATGAGGAAGGCTGCGACAGGGAATGGTCCGTGCTTACTGAATCATTTGAAGTGAACGAAAAAGGCGAAGTCTCTGCCATCCATCTTATTGATGTGGAATGGGCTTTTATTCCTGCTAAAAACAGCTATGGATTTGCGAAAAAATTAGGTTCAGAAAGAATAATTCTTTGTGATCTTGCCTTGCTTGCCATAGGGTTCGTTCATCCTCAACACGATGGTTTATTGCAGCAATTAGGCGTCACTCTCGATGAAAAAGGTAATGTTAAGGCTTCTAACTTTAAAACTTCTGTCGATGGGGTCTTTGCCGCCGGTGATGTTCGCCGCGGACAATCTTTAGTTGTTTGGGCTATTGCAGAAGGAAGAGATGCTGCAAAGGAAGTACATATATTTCTTGACAGTGAATCTTAAAAAAATATAGGGAATCCTGTTTATAAGACACTATTTTCAGGAATCTTTCCTTTGACTCCTTTAAAATAGTTCCATATAGTTTGCATGTCCTTTTCCATATCATCTGTTGCGTAAAATGGGTCGCTGATGACTACTTTCTTATCTCCAAAATTAAACTGGACCATGATAATGGGAACCTTGGCTCCCTTTGCTATAAAGTAAAAACCTGTTTTGAATTTATCAACCTTTTTTCTGGTCCCTTCAGGGGAAATGGCGACAGCAAATTTATCGTGAATATTAAATATATTTATCATACTATCCACCACGTTTGTTCTCTCCGTTCTGTTAACTGGATATCCTCCCAGCCCATAGAAAATAAATCCTAAAGGACCTTTAAAAAGAGATTCTTTCCCAATAAATCTGATGTCTTTTTTTAAAATAGACCTGAGAAACAGACCTATGGGAAAATCCCACCAGGAGGTATGTGGTGCTGCGATAACCAAATATTTTTTAATATCATCTGGAAAATCTCCAACAATTTTAAATTTAGCTACATTGAAAAATATAAATTTGGAAAACAGTCGGAACATATGGATTGATTTTGATATTTAGCCTTCAATGTAAATCAAAATCTTTTTATTTTATTAAAAAACCTTGGAAATTCCTCCAATAATAAATTGCACACCAATAGACATTACGATAAATCCCATGATTCTGGATAGCGCACGAAGTCCCGCCTCACCTAAAATTTTATATAACAATGGGGCAAATCGTAAAATTAGATAAACAATGACGGCCATAGTGAGAATTACCCCAACGATGGTACTTTTCTGCCACCAAAGCGGATATTCGTCGAAATAAGTTATGAGTAAAGAAATAGATCCCGGGCCGGAAAGGAGTGGCATGGCTAAAGGCGCAAAGGATATATCTTCTTTATGGAGCGCTTCTTCCGTTACTTTTTTTGAGGTCGC
>CAMDWC010000146.1 GCA_945878825.1 Haliscomenobacter hydrossis DSM 1100 | reverse complement strand
CGATCAGGATTTCGTGTAAATGCTGGAAGGCAGATGAATAAATGGCTGAATATTTCAAATAAAGCCTCTTATTCTTTAATAAATTCTGATAGGATTACCCAAGGAGTTAATAATGCAGGTTTCCTCATTGGTTTATTAAGAACGCCACCTGATTTTAATAATGAAAATTATGTGGGTGGATATTCCGCAACTTCTGGCGGTGCTCTTATTCAAAATAGACATCGTTCTTATAGAAATCACATTGGCGCCAGTCCGAATCCTGGGTTTAATAATCCATTGTGGATAACGAATGAGTTGGAAAATACCAGTTATGTGAATCGATTCATAAATGCTACTGAAGCAAAGATAAGACCTACCAATTGGTTTACCTTAACTACCAGGGCGGGTATCGACTATTTTACAGATAGACAAAACACGTATTTTCCGTATTTTTCAGCCAACGCGATTAATGGGCTTTACAGTAGGGATGAGTATTCTCAAATGCAATTTAACATGGATGTTATTGGGCAGGTTGAAAAGCAATTTTCTCAAAATCTCCATGTCAATGTGTTAATGGGTTTCAATTATAATTCTTTAAATACGGGGTCTGTTGGAGCAAGTTCACAGAATTTTATTTTGCCTGATGGTCCTAAAGATTTCGATAATGCTACGCCTACGAATATTACCACGAATGATTCCCGCTTAAAGCGTATTACCAATGCAGGGTATTCAAGCGTTGGTTTTTCCTTTAAAGATCAATTATTTATTAATGCGACGGGTCGTCTTGAAGCGGCCTCCTCTTTTGGAGAATTATCAGATAACACCTTCTTTTACCCTTCCATGGATATGGCCTGGCAATTTTCACAGCTTAGCGGATTTGAAAATATTAAAGCATTATCTTTCGGAAAGTTAAGAGCTTCATTGGGTGTCGTGGGGGTTCAACCTTTATCATACAGAACACGGACCGATTTTGTTACCAGAACTTTTTCTGACGGTTTTGGCGGTGCTTTAGATCCGGCTTTATATGGTTCAGGTTCCTATTTGCAAAGTGTAAATGGTGGAAATCCTTTTTTAAGACCAGAAAGAAAGGAAGAAATGGAATTTGGAGTAGATCTTAGGTTTTTAAATGATAAAATTTCGCTGAGTGCTACTTACTATAGAAATAATACAGAAGATGCCTTGATAAATATTCCTCAGGCTTCTTCCACCGGATTTGATTTCCTTTATGCGAATGCGGGAAATATCCAAAATAGAGGGGTAGAAATCGATTTTGCCTACAACCTTCTTAAAAATAATGACTGGCAAATTGACTGGAATTTTAACTGGACAATGAATAAGAATAAAGTGACTAACCTGAATGGTGCCGGATCTATAAATTTAGGCGGTTCAGCAGGCATTTCCTCCAGAGCAGTAGAAGGTTATCCCCTTGGTATCTTGTACTCAACGCCATTCTTGAAAGACGAAGCGGGAAATTTGAAATTAAACAGCAATGGATTTCCTATTGCCGATATTGTGGCAGCACCTATCGGTGATCCTAATCCGGAATGGAGAGCGGGTATGGGTTTAAATATCAGATATAAAAACTTTTCATTTTCCGCCCTTTTAGAACACTCCGAAGGTGGTGTCGTCGCCAATGGAACAGAGGCCGTTTTGGTAGATTATGGTACCAGCGCAACCGTGGGAAATGAATCTACAGGTACCACCGATTTGAAAAATTATGCTGGTAAAGTAATTCCATCTGGTACGCCTTTCAGAGGTAATATTAAAGATTTTGGTGCAGGTCCGGTAGCCTTAGATGAAAGTTGGTATGTTGGTTTGGGCGGTTTTTTTGGAAATGTGGGGGAACAATTTTTAGATGATGCCACATGGACCAGATTTAGAGAAATGAACCTTTCCTATAGAACTTCAAGTGCAAAACTTAAAAAATTATTGGGTATCGGTTCTATTATTTTTGAATTGAGTGGCAGAAATTTATTCCTTATCAGTGAGGTAAATGGCTATGATCCTGATAGTAATAATGCAGGGGCAGGCTCGGGAAGAGGGGTCGCTTATTTTGTGAATCCACCTACCCGTTCTTATCTGTTTACTCTGAAACTGAATTTTTAATTCCTTTTTATCAAAATTAATGTCATAATGAAAAAATATAGTTTAATTGTACTAGTGCTTGTTCTATTTGCAGGATCGTGTAAAAATCTGGTAGATGGTATCAATATAGATCCGGGTTCACCCTCAGATGCCCCAGCAGTGGCTATGTTAACGGGGGTATTAGTAAGTAATATGGTGCTTCAGGAAGGCGAAGTAGCTCGTATTGCCGGATTATGGTCTGGATATTTTAGAGGTGTTCAACAGCAATACCAATCTTACCAGCAGTATATTGTGACGGCAAGAATCTTTGATGATAACTGGCAAAGGGTTTATACTTCAGCTTATAAAAATATCAAACTTTTGAAGGAGAAAGCAAGAGCGGTAAATAACATTCGTCTTCTTGGTGTAGCCCAGGTGGTTGAGGCCAATGTTATGGGTACTGCATCGGCTCTTTGGGGAGATATTCCTTACACGGAGGCTGCTGACCCCAGTTTTTTAAATCCAGCTTATGATAGTCAAACAGCGAATTATGCCCGTATTCAATCTCTTTTAGATAGTGCGATCATTAATATTAATTCCACTGCTTTTGAAAGTTTTACAGCTCAGGATATTCACTTTGCAGGAAATACAGTGAAATGGATTCAAACCGCTTACACGCTGAAAGCCAGATATTTTATGCATACGAGAGAATATAGCAAAGCAATAGCTGCGGCTACACTGGGAATAAATAGTAACGCAAATACCTGGTTGGCTCCTCATTCTACCTCTGGTAGAGGGGCTTATAATTTGTATTATCAATTTGTAGTTCAAGATAGACCAGGTTGGATGGATGCTAATGGTAGTTTTGCTGCCAATCTATTGAATCCCTCAAAAACGCCAAATAGAGGAAATGCTAAGACGATTGAAAGAGCCAGATACAATTATCTTTTCACCAGTGCGGGCGCTTTAAATACTTCTACCAATGGATTTTTTGGACAGGCTTCCTCTTTTCCGTTGGCGGGTTTTGCTGAAAATTTACTCATTTTAGCAGAAGCGGAAACCAGATTGAATGGTTTCGACAAGGGTCTTGTAAGGTTAAATGCTTATAGGACCTTCATGTCAGCAGGAGGTTACATTGGTTCTACCTATACGACGACGGGTAATATAAAATATGATCCTTACGTTTTAGCCGATTTTAATGCAGGGGGTATGGAAAATTTACCCACTACTTCAACTTTATCTAAGGAATCTGCCCTTCTAAGAGAAATATTAGAAGAAAGATATATTACATTTATCGGTCAAATTGAAGGATTTAATGATATGAGAAGAGTGCTAAAGGAAACAGAGATTAGAGTTCCTGTTACACCAAACACAGGAACGGTATTGCCGCAGCGTTTTCTTTATCCACAGATTGAGGTGGACCTAAACACTTCTACCCCAAATCCTATACCATCCTTATTTTCAGTTACAACCATAAATAAATAACCGTTATGTTGAAAACAACCTTTTTTTTCTTATTTATCCTGTTAGGTTTTGTTTTTCTGCCATTTACTGGAATCACGCAGGTGGCAACCAAATTATATGAGGGATTACCACCGGGAAATAAGACTACAGAAAATAAGGAAAAAGAGGTTGTCACAGATGCAGGTAGGAGGGCACTCGTAAATGTTACAGTGCCCGATCTTACCTTCTATAAAGCCCAAGGGAATGTAAAATCAAATGCCGCAGTTATCATTTGTCCAGGTGGCGGTTATCACCGATTATCCATTTTTGATGGCGGAGAGGATGTAGCGCTTGCATTTGCAAAGGCTGGGGTCAATGCTTTTGTCCTGAAATACAGAACTAATACCGATAATTCTTTCCATTCCTTTGAACCCTTGCCTCTTATAGATCTTAAACGGGCTTTTCAAATGGTTAAGGAAAATGCCTCGACGCATGAGATTGATACCAATAAAATAGGTGTCATTGGCTTTTCTGCAGGAGGTCATTTAGCTGCCATGTCTTTTACACCTATAAATCCAATTCAATTTTCCTTTAATATTTTAGTTTATCCAGTAATCAGTTTCAAAGATGAATATGTGTCGCCTAAATTACAATCAAGAAAAGTTTTACTAGGGGACAATATTTCTGAAGACAAAAAATTGGTTTATTCCCCTGAATTATTCATTGCTGAAAATCATCCCCCTTCTTTTTTAATTCATGCCATGGATGATAAGACGTCTTTGGTTGAAAATAGCCTAGTCTATTACCAGCAATTAGTGGCGAAAAAAATACCCGCTCAACTGCTTGTTTATCAGTCAGGGGGACATGGTTTCGCTTTACACAATAAGGTACAGGATGAATTTTGGATGCCATCGGTATTAAAATGGCTTAAACTCAATAAGATAATTCCGAATTAAATTTTATGAGGATAAGTTTATTGTTATTTCTCTGCATTTTGCTTGGTTCACCTTCTTTTTCGCAGTCCAAAAAGAGCGTTTTATTCCTGGGGAATAGTTATACAGAACGAAATAATCTTCCTCAATTAATCTCCAATATAGCGCAGTCTATGGGAGATACCCTTGTTTTTGATGCCCATTATCCAGGGGCTTACACCCTTCTCAGACATGCAACAGATGCTAATTCTCTAAATAAAATGGGAGCAGGTCATTTGGACTATGTTGTTTTACAGGAGCAAAGTCAGCGTCCTGCCCTTGGCCCTGATGAAGTGTCGAAGTTTTTTCGGTATGGAAAAATACTGGATAGTCTTGCGAAAGTAAGTAATCCCTGTGCTGAAACCATGTTTTATATGACTTGGGGAAGAAAAAATGGGGATGACGAGTATTGTGGCGTTTTTCCTCCCTTATGCACTTATGAAGGAATGGATAGCCTCTTAAATAGACAGTATAGGAATATAGCGGATTCTTTGCAAGCCGTACTTTCACCCGTAGGGGCAACCTGGAATGCTGTACGGAAATTTTTTCCAGACATCGAATTATTTCATCCAGACGGTTCCCATCCTTCTGAAGCAGGTTCTTATGCCGCAGCAGTTACCTTTTATTGTGCCATATTCAGAAGGAATCCTTTAGATATTCCATATCAATTTACTATACCTTCCGCAGTGGCTCAGAATATTAAAATGGCGGTTAAAAAAGTTGTATTTGACAGTTTAACAAAGTGGGGCATAGGAAAACAAGATCCTAATCCTTCCTTTTCTTACCAGTTATTACCAAATAACGAGTTTTCATTTAAAAATACCTCCATTCATGCTAATCGGTATTTTTGGAATTTTGGAGACGGAAATACCTCTGTTTTAGAGAACCCCAATCATAAATATGCGACAAATGGTACTTTCAATGTTACCTTAAACGCTTCAAGATGTAATGTATCAAAATCTTTTTCCAGATCTGTTCAATTCCAGGTGACGTCTGTTGATAATTTGTTTCAACTAACGGAGGAACACCCATATCCTAATCCGGTGGAAGATATTTTGAACATTCCATTCATTAGATTTGATAAAATACTTATTTCCAATATATTTGGCGTGTTTTTCGAACCATCCTTGTCTTATGCTCAAAAGCAAATAGCGCTTGATTTTTCAAACTTTCCTGCGGGAATTTATTTTATTTGGGTTTACCGGGATAATAAAACAGGTTTTTGGAAAATCACAAAAAATTAATCGCCCTTTAACTTTCTACATGAAAAAAATATTAACTAATCTTACGTTTTGGGTATTGACGGCCATTACTTTGGGTATTTTACTCGGACATTTTTTTCCTGAAATTGCTTTAAAGCAAGTACTTCCCGATGATCTGAAAGGTCGGTTTTTAGGTCAGGAATTGAAAATTGGTAAAACCTTAAGCGAAGCATTTGGGGGCTTTTTCATTTCTCTCGTGAAATTATTTATTAATCCAATTATATTTTTAACCATTACCTTAGGTATCGTTTCTATGGGCGATCTTAAGAAAGTGGGGAAGGTAGGACTTAAATCACTGATTTATTTTGAGGTAGTAACTACTGCTGCGCTTATTATTGGTATTGTTGTGGCCAATATAATTCAACCAGGAAAGGGCGTTGTTCATGCTGCTTCTGCAACAAAAGATATTGATGCTTACAAAGAAAAAGCGGCGGATTTCAATTGGTGGCAATTTTTTATGGATAATTCCACTTTACAAGTACTTATCATTGCTATTCTCTTTGGGGTATTACTCAGTAAGATTTCCAGCGCAACAAAACTGATTTCTTACCTTAGTATTGCTTCAAAATATGTCTTCAAAGGTCTTCATAGAGTCATGTTGCTCGCGCCTATAGGTGCCTTTGGTGGAATGGCTTTTACCATTGGAAAATATGGAGTGGCCGCGCTATTGCCTTTAGGTAAGTTAATGTTGACAGTGTATGTTACGATGGCCATATTTATTTTCGCCATATTTGGGCTTATCCTGAAACATTATAAAGTCCAATTATGGAAATTTCTTACCTATATCAGAGAAGAATTATTGATCGTTTTGGGAACTTCTTCCTCTGAAGCTGGCCTGCCAAATCTAATGGAAAAATTAGAAAAAATGGGCTGCTCAAAATCTGTCGTCGGATTGGTAGTTCCCACTGGATATTCCTTTAATTTGGATGGAACTACCATTTATTTATCTATGGCGGTCATTTTTCTTGCTCAAATCTATGGCGTTCATCTTACTTATAGCCAAATGCTGACTATTATTGGCATTTTAATGGTTACTTCAAAAGGTGCAGCTGGCGTAACTGGAAGTGGATTTATCGTGCTTGCCTCCACGCTGACAGCTATGAACGGGGTAATCCCCATTGAGGGTCTCGCCCTTTTATTGGGAGTAGATCGATTTATGTCAGAAGCGCGCGCTATCACCAATTTTATTGGTAACGGAGTGGCCACCATCTGGATTGCCAATAATGAAGGGGAGTTTGACCGAAAGAAAATGGATTATGCGTTTGGCCATATTGATGAAACAGAAGACATTATCTCCGATAATTTGGATAAATCGTAGAGGCGATGCACGCATCGTCTTCTTTTCGACAGGTTTCAATGGAATAATTACCGGGTTTCATTGTTTTGAATCACGGATTTTAAGGATTATAGGATTTCACGGTTTATAGATTACCTCTTTGGTATGGGATTAAAGTTTATTTGCAGATGGATACTGTTTCTTGGTTTTTGAATCAGGATTTACAGGATTTATAGGATTACAGATAACGTCGCTGGTTTAATGTAGTGGGTATTGGAAATGTGTCCCTGTCTAAATATTTCGACGCTGCGATCATCGCATCGGCGTTAAAAATAAATGGGTATTTTCTTTAATTTCATGCTGTAGCGCCCGATATCCAAAACGCAGACGATTTCAATAATCAGTGAAATCCAATAATCCTTAAAATCCGTGATTCAAAACGATAATACAGGATAAACCCCGATTATCCTAAAGTTTAAATAGATACAAAATGAAAAAATGATACTGCAGCGCCCGTTATCCAAAACGCAGACGATTTCAATAATCTGCGTAATCCAATAATCCTTAAAATCCGTGATTCAAAAAAATAATACAGGATAAACCCCGATTATCCTAAAGTTTAAATAGATACAAAATGAAAAAATGATACTGCAGCGCCCGTTATCCAAAATGCAGACGATTTCAATAATCAGTGAAATCCAATAATCCTTAAAATCCGTGATTCAAAAAAATAATACAGGATAAACCCCGATTATCCTAAAGTTTAAATAGATACAAAATGAAAAAAGGATGCTGCAGCGCCCGTTATCCAAACGAAGACGATTTTCAATAATCCGTGTAATCCAATAATCCTTAAAATCCGTGATTCAAAACGATAAAAACAGGTCACCAAATTCTGCGACGTAAGAAAACCAAACGATTCTTATTCCTCCGACACATCAGGGGGAAGCACTTTTTTGGCCAACTGCCTGTTGTAATCCTTCTCGTTTTTGTGTACTTGCTGGGATGGTCTTGGACCATGCTCCCCAGTTTGTACCGCTTTTGAAATAGGATTCCCTTTTTTTACTTTAGCTTTTTTCATTACCTAAGTTCACTCATCAAAATTTTAGGAAATGATGTTTTTAAATCGGGG
>CAMDWC010000145.1 GCA_945878825.1 Haliscomenobacter hydrossis DSM 1100 | reverse complement strand
TATGACACTGCTGTCATTTCTGGGGTAATAGGACTTTTAGAAACAAAGTTTGAGTTAACGGCATCAATGAAAGGGTGGGCAGCTTCTTCCGCTATCGTTGGCTGTATTTTTGGCGCCATGTTTGCAGGTGGTGCAAGTGATAAATGGGGGCGGAAAAAAGTATTGATGGTTACGGCCATTCTATTTGGCATTTCTGGTATAGCTTCTGCCTTACCTAATAATCTTACTGAATTTACCATTGCCCGATTCATTGGAGGATTAGGTATTGGTGCTGCCAGCATGTTATCCCCATTGTATATTACGGAATTAGCACCGGCGTCCATCAGAGGGCGATTGGTTTCACTTTACCAATTAGCCATTGTTCTAGGCATTTTATTGATATTTTTTGTAAATCTTCTGATTCAGGGAATGGGCGATGAAGCCTGGAATGTTGAAATTGGCTGGCGTTATATGTTAGGTTCCGGGGTAATTCCTGCGATCCTTTTTTGGGTAGCTATTTTCTTTGTACCTGAAAGTCCCCGTTGGTTGATGAAAGCAGGAAGAGAAGACGAAGCATTAGATATTCTTCAAAAAATAAATGGCCATCACAGTGGCCTGGAAATACAAAAAGAGATTAGAGAAACGTTAGGCGAGGAAAATGGAACGCTGAGAGAATTATTTAGTGGAACTTTTCGCCCCGCTATTTTTATAGGCATGATTCTGGCCATTTTTTCTCAGGTTCAAGGCATAAATGCCATTATGTATTATGCTCCGGATATTTTTAAACAAGTAGGTTCTGGAAATGAAAGTGCTTTCCAACAAACGGTTATTGTTGGTATCATCAATGTAGCTTTCACTTGGGTGGCCATTTATTTTGTGGATAAATGGGGCAGGAAATCACTGTTGCTTTGGGGTGGTGCCGGTATGGCCATCAGTCTGTTCATGGTAGGTGCTGCCTTTCAATTTAATTGGTCCGGATTTATTATTTTAATATTTATTCTTGCCTATGTGGCGTGTTTCGCCGCTTCTTACGGGCCGGTAACCTGGGTGGTCATCGCTGAAATTTTCCCGATTAAATTAAGAGGCTTGGCGATGTCAGTTTCTACTTTAATTCTATGGGTAGCTGTTTATTTTGTAACCCAGTTCTTCCCCATTTTACTTGAGCTCATGGGCCCTGCTTATACTTTCTGGTTTTTCTTTCTTATGTCTTCAATGGCCTTTTTTTATGTGTTGAAAATGGTTCCGGAAACTAAAAATAAAACGCTGGAGGAAATTGAACATTCCTGGTCTAAATAATTCATTGGATTTTATGAAAAATATATACCTTATCCTATTACTTCTCTCTCTCTTTCAATGGGACGGTTTAAATGCCCAGAAAAAAGAGCCTGTGGATTATGTGGATCCCCTAATGGGCACTCATGATAGTCGATGGATGCAATTTCCAGGTCCTACCATGCCTTTTGGCATGGTTAAATTAAGCCCTGATAATGAGCGTTCCGGTTGGAAAGCCGGATATGAGTATGATGTGCCTAATATTGCTGGTTTTAGTCATATTCATGAGTGGACGATGGACGGTCTTCTGGTGATGCCTACCGTAGGTAAATTGATGATTGAACCAGGGACTGAAAAAAATCCCGACTTAGGTTATCGCTCCAGAATTGATAAAAAAACTGAACTTGCTCAGGCTGGATATTATAAAGTTAATCTTACTGATTATGCCATTGAGGCAGAGTTAACAACGACAACCCGTGCTGGCTTCCAACGATATACGTTTAATAGAGTAGATTCTGCCAGAATTTTGATCGATCTTCAAATCGATTCTGAGTATGGTACGGAAATTAAAATGGCTGAAATAACCAAGGTTTCAAATAACGAAATCGAAGGTTATTCTTATCAACAAGCATTAAGAGGTGCTGGCTACAATGAATATATTGTCCATTTTGTTATTCAATTTGACAAACCTTTTAATTCCTTTAATGGATGGACCAGAGATGGGGTTCAAAGAAACGTGAATAAAATTTTCTCGGGTTGGGATCATACAGATATTGGTGCGTTTGTTCAATTTAATCTTAAAAAGGGAGATCAGGTTTTAGTTCGTTCCAGCTATTCCCTGGTTAGTATTGAACAGGCAAGACTCAATCTGACATCAGAAATTACCGATTTGTTTGGTTGGAACTTTGATGCGGTTAGGTTAAATGCAAGAAAAACGTGGAACGACCTTTTAAGTAAAATAGAAGTTGAAACCTCCAATGAAATAGATAAAAGGAAATTTTATACAAATCTTTATCGATGCTATGCGGGTAGAACCATTTTAAGTGACGTAAATGGCAAATATGTTGACATGTTTGAAAAGGAGCAGCAGTTAAAAGATCCGGGTTCACCTATGTTAAGCGGAGATGCATTTTGGAATACTTTCTGGAATCTAAATCAACTCTGGACGCTCGTTACACCTGATATAGCTAATCAATGGGTTCGTTCTGAACTTGAAATGTACGATAAAGGAGGCTGGCTTTCAAATGGTCCGGTAGGCCTGGAATATTCTGGAATTATGGTGGCTTCCCATGAAATTCCGCTGATTGTAAGTGCTTTTCAAAAGGGCATTCGAAATTATGATGTAGAAAAAGCCTGGCAAGCGGTTAAACATACTCAAACGGTTCAGGGAATTTTTCATCCTGGCGGTGGCGTTGCCGGAAATAGGGAGTTATCAGATTATATGAAATTTGGCTATGTTCCTTATGAATCTGGCCCTACCTCCAATACCCTGGAGTATGCTTTTGATGATTGGTGTGTCAGTGAAATGGCAAAAGCACTGGGTAAAATGGAAGACCATTACTATTTTAAACATCGTGCCAATAACTACAAGAATATTTGGGATCCTTCTGTAGGTTACATGAATCTTAAATTGATGAATGGCAAATTCAAATCTGATTTTAATCCGAATTGTTGTACCACTTTTCTTGGTTCAGGTTGGGTGGAAGGAAATGCGTGGCAATATTCCTGGTTTGTTCCTCATGATCTAAAAGGCCTAATCTCGTTGATGGGAAAAGATACTTTTAATTCCAGATTAGAAGAAGGTTTTATTACTTCGCGAAAATGGAAATTTAATTCGGAATATACGAGTGAAAATAGTTTGCTTGCTATGGGCGTGCTGCCTATAAATCATGGGAATCAACCAAATATGCAGGCTGCTTACCTATTCAATTATTCCGGAAAACCATGGTTAACGCAAAAATGGGCGAGGGAAATAATGGATGTATTTTATGGTACAACCCCACATGACGCCTGGCCTGGCGATGAAGACCAGGGGCAAATGGGTGCCTGGTATGTGATGAGTGCTATGGGTCTTTTTGAAATTAGAGGTGGTGCCGATGTACATCCTACCTACGAACTGGGAAGTCCTATTTTTGATAAGGTAACAATCCACCTGGACCCAAATTATTATCCAGGGGGTAAATTTATCATTGAAACATCAAATAATAGCAGCCAGAATAAATATATACAATCTGCTTCCTTAAATGGAAAAATGCTTAATAAACCTTGGTTTTATCATGATGAATTGGTTAAAGGGGGTACGTTGAAAATTAATATGGGACCTAATCCGGCGTACGATTGGGGAGCTAAATCTTCTGATGCGCCCCCTTCCATGTCTGAAGAATAAATAGATTATGAGCACAAATTTGTTCAAAATGCTGGTTTATACATATATCTTTTCTACTGCCTCATGCAGTAAAAAGATAGAACCTCTTTTTGTTCAATTATCAGAAAATCAATCAGGGGTTCATTTTAAAAATGGAATTTCAGAATCAGACACAAATAATATTCTTACCTACTTATATTACTATAACGGCGGGGGCGTAGCTATTGCCGACTTTAATATGGATGGTTTACCCGATGTTTTTTTCACGGGAAATGAAACTACCTCTGCTTTGTACCTGAATAAGGGAGGTTTGACATTTCAAGATGTCACACTTTTAGCTGGTGTTTCTACCAATCAATGGATTACCGGAGCAACCGTAGTAGATATAAATGGCGATCAAATGCCCGATGTATATCTTTCTGTTTCTGGAAGCCAAAAGGAAGAAAATCGAAAGAACTTGCTCTTTGTTCATCAGGGATTGCAGAATGGAGTCCCTTCTTTTATTGAAAAAGCTGCTGAATACGGTATTGCAGATACGGGTTATGCCACTCAATCTGTTTTTTTTGACGCTGATCTTGATGGTGATCTTGATTTATATATTCTAAATCATGGCAATGAAAGGGAAAAAGTAAATACGCCACTCCCCGAAGAAAAAGGGGCTCCCGAGTCGGACAAATTTTATGTTAATAATGGGGATGGATCCTTTTCTGATATTTCGGAAAAAGCAGGTATTTCTGATATGGCTTATGGTTTAGGTATAGCTATTACCGATGTGAATTCAGATGGACTTCCCGATATATTTGTCGCCAATGACTTTATTGCTAATGACAAATTGTATATCAATCAGGGAAATTTATCCTTTAATGATGAAGTAGATAATTATCTGCCTTACCAGTCTTACAATAGTATGGGATGTGATTTTGGAGACATGGATAATGACGGATTTCCAGAATTATGGGTTTTAGATATGCTACCATCCAATATGAATGATTTTAGACAAATGGCAGGGAGTATGACTTCATTCAAATGGGAATATATGCTAAAAATGGGGTATTCTCCCCAATATATGAGAAATACATTCTATCAACACAAAGGAATTATTCCTAACGAGAATGCTTTTGTTTTTCAAGAATCAGCCAGGCAGAAATCGATAGAAGCTACCGATTGGAGTTGGGCCGTGTTAATGGCAGATTTTAATATGGATGGCCTGAAAGATGGCGTCGTTACAAATGGTTATTTCCGGGATATCACAGATATTGATTTTATTCAATTTTCTAAATCTTTCTCTACATTCAAAAATTTAAAGAATTTCAATATCACTTTATTGAATGAAATTCGAAAAAGACCATCTCTTTCAGCAGAGAATGATCTTTTCTTACAAAGTAAATCAGGTGTTTTTAACAGATCTTCTCTCATTAATAATAAAGAGCCAGATTGCTCCCAGGGAATGGCGTATGCTGATTTTGATTTAGATGGGGATTTGGATTTAGCAATAAATCATCTCAACAAACCAGCGTCGATTTTAGAAAATAAAAGTAACCTACAAAAGGATTTTAACTTTTTACAAATAAAGTTGAAGGGTTCACCTTTTAATTATTCTGGTATTGGGTGCAAAATCACCTGTTATTCTCAACGTCAAAAGCAAGTTTTTTGGCAGTTTCCAGTGAAAGGATTTCAATCACATGTTTCTGAGATTATAAATATAGGTTTAGGGAAATCACAAAGGGTGGACAGCCTTTTTATACATTGGCCAAATGGTAGGATTGCATCTTATTATAATATTCAGGGAAATCAGAAAATGGATGTTGCAATTAGCGACAAATCAGAGTTATTTAAATATTCTTCTCCCATTGAAGATATTGATAATAAGCTATTTATTTCAGAATCTGTTTGGTTAAAGCTAGTTTCAAATGAAATGAGTGCAAGGGATAAAAGCGCTTATCCTCTTCTTATTTCAAGAAGTGTGCTGTTGAAAAATCCGCTGGCTGTTAATCAGGAGACTAAAGAAGATATTTTAGAATTTTACGTAAACTGTAAATTATATTATGCTAAAAATGGGATTATCGAAGACAGTACGATCTTAGATGCAACCTTTGATAATACAGTGCGCAAGGCTATTTTTTTGGATTGGAATGGTGATGGAAGGAATGATTTGGTGAGGATTCATGGTTCTGAAAAGGGTGATTTCAATAAATCTCTCCCTTCTATTTCAGTATTTCTAGGACAAAAAAATAAGACCTGGACAAAATTAGCTAAAGTCTGGCTGCCATCGGGTGAAAATTTTCTCACTGCCGGGGCTGTTGAAATAAAGAAGGGGGAATTTTTATTGCTTTGTGGGGGTGGAATGAACTTGAAAAGTTATCCGAAGGGGGGTAAATCAGTTTTATACCATATTAAAAATGGGCAAATGTCCCAAATAGGTATTCCACAATTGAGCGGATTATTACCAGTAAGAGATGTTGCCTGGGCAGATTTGGACAAAAATGGCCATCAAGATATGATTTTGGTAGGGGAATGGGCTAGTCCGATGATTTTCTTTCAATCGAGGTATTTAACTTTTGAAAAGTACGATTTAGGTGGGAATAAAAAGAACTTACAAGGGTGGTGGAGAACCATTTTACCTGCCGATGTAGACGGAGACGGTGATGTAGATTTACTTGTAGGAAATGAAGGTTTAAATAATAGATTTAAAATTTCATTGGATAATCCACTTTATCTTTTTTCAAAGGATTGGGATAAAAATAATAGCAATGATCCTATTCATGCTGTAAGTTTGGATGGAAAATTATATCCAGTCCATTTTTTAAATGAAATGGTTCAACAGATACCAGTGTTTAGATTTAAATATAATTACTATAAAGCGTTTACAGAAAGTACAGTTGAACAGGTAGTTACAAAAAATGGCCTTAAAGCATCTGATAAATTCGAAGTAAATGAATTTGCTTCAGTTTGGTTGGAAAATAAAGGGAAAGGGTCGTTTGTAACCCATTATTTGCCAGCCATCTTACAGTCGGCACCAATAAATGGTTTTATTGACGTCAGGATGGATGACGGCAATCCGCTTATCCTATGTTTTGGAAATGATGAAAAGGCAGATATTCATACTGGCCTTCAGTTAGGTTTAGATCCTGTTTTGGTACAATGGCATAATGACTTAAAATATTTGAAGGGTACAAATATTGGATTGTTTTCGAGGGGAATTATAAATGAGATGTTTTCTTTCGGAAATTCCAATAGTCCTAAAATCCTGATTTCGAAGGAAGAGGATGGAAATCAAACGATTAGCACGATTAAAAATGATTTTTCACATATTAATTTTTTCCATTATGAATAATTTCTTAAAAATTCCCGCAATAACGGGATTATTCCTCTTATCACTGTCCATAATTTTTACTTCATGTAAAAAGGAAGATCCACCAGTGCCAACTATTTCTTTATCTCTGGAGAGCTTTAAAGGAAAAGTAGGATCGAAAACATCTACCATTGCTACCGTTAATGCATTAGCGGGTTTCAAGGCATTGAGGGTAACCAAATATGTTGGTACCACCATTGATAATACCTTTGGAACGGCAGGTGTTTTATCAGTGACCTCCAATACTTATGCCCTGGAATATACGCTTGCGGCAGAAGGTCTTACTGCACCTATTCGATTTAATTTTACAGGAGAGGATTTACTGGGAAGAACAGTAAGTACAGATTTTGTTATTACCACTGAGGTTTCGGTAAAATATTTACTCACCACTTTTAATTGGCAATGGAGCTCTAAACTTGGAAAAATATTCTCATTGACAGAGGCTGAAAGCGAGCAGATTTTAGCCTGTGAAAAGGATAACTTTTATATTTTCAGTCCTGATGGAACAATGAAAATTAATTATGGTGCCATTACTGGTACTGGAGGTGGAACATGTGATTTCGATGGACTACGTGTAGAAACTAAATGGTCTTTAAATGCTGATGAAACGGTATTAACGATCGATGCAGTGAATGTATTTAATACAAGTGATGTTCAAAAACAAGTTTATAAGATTAAATCTTTTGGTACTACTGAAATTCGTTCTACTCAAAATGTAGATTTGACCGTTTTTGGAGGTATTGCTTATGATTGGACATTTGTTTGGAAGGTAAAAGCAAAATAATCTAACTTTTTATTTTCTATTTATTCCTCTGTCAGTTTTTATTGACAGAGGATTTTTTTTACTTGTAAAAGGTCAAAAAGCTATTTATCCCAAATAATTTTTAAAAACCTGGGATAATAAATGGAAGCATCTTTTTTTATGTCATTCCAAAAATCAAAAGTAATGGTATTATAACTAATCAATAATTCACCTTTAGGAGACAAAACAGGATGAGCTTTAGCGTTGTAAGTAAGCAAACCATTTTTACTCTCTGGCATTTCGTATAATTCAATAACTTCACCAAAAGGACCGTAAGGAGTCTGACCAATTCTTGCACCTACTTTTTCAGATAGCCCCAAAATCTGAAAAATCAATAAATATCGACCATCGTCGAGCTGAGTCAGGCTTAATTCATTGGAAACATGA
>CAMDWC010000144.1 GCA_945878825.1 Haliscomenobacter hydrossis DSM 1100 | reverse complement strand
AGTTCCTGCAATCCAGCAAACTGAGGCGTATAGCCGCACTTAGATGCCGTATTAACGACCAGAATCATTTTACCCTTATAATTGGACAATGGGATGGGTTCACCTTCCAATGAGTTTACCGTAAAAGAATGAATTGAATTGGACATGCTAGTTTGAGCTGTTCCTACTGTTCCTAAACAAAGAAAGAGGAAGAGATGAAAAAATGAGGTTAATTTCATGCGTTTTTTTTTATTGTAAATAAAAGATTTAGTTATTTTGTTTTAAAAATAGGCGTTTTAATTTGAGATATCCCTAAAAGTTTCATTTATTTTTTTGAAAAATTACCTATATTGAAAGGAAATTAATAAAAAACACCCTAAAGTAAAAAAAATGTCCTGGAAAACAAAAATAGCCCTCTCTATCATGATGTTTTTACTGTACTGTATTTGGGGATCATGGTATGGGCAAATGAGTAAATATCTCAGCAATCAATTGGAAGCGAGTGGCGTCCAGGTCGGCAATGCTTATGCTATGTTTTCCGTTGCCATGATTGCCTCTCCTTTTTTAGTAGGTCTTTTAGCCGATCGATATATAGCGGCGCAAAGGTTACTGGGGATTTTAAGTTTGATGGGGGCGGCTATTTTGTTCTGGCTTATAAATATAAAAGAACCAAGTACTTTTATTTGGGTGCTACTACTATATTGTTTAACCTTCACTCCAGCGATATCATTAACCACCTCCATTGCAATGAGACAGATGGCCAATCCGGAAATTGAGTTCCCTCCAATCCGCGTATTTGGAACCATAGCATGGATTGTCATCGTAAACGTTGTAGGTTGGTATGGATTGGGAGATAAAGCTACCATTTTCCAATTAGCCTTATTATTATCTTTGGTATTGGGCGTTTTTTCATTTTTCCTGCCACATACCCCTCCCGGCAAATCAAAAGAACCTTTTTCCTATACCCAATTAATAGGAAAGGATGCTTTTGTTTTGTTTAAATCAAAATCTTTTACGCTATTTTTTATATCCTCCGTACTTATTTGTATTCCTTTAGCTTTTTATTATACCTGGGCTAATCCATCCTTAACAGATGCTTATATATTAGCATTTCCAAGTATCGATGCAGATAGCTTTGCCATTGAAAATAAAATGTCTCTCGGACAGGTTTCAGAAATAATTTTCCTGCTGATGTTACCTTTTGCTTATCGCAAATTGGGATTAAAAAATATTTTTATCATTGGTTTATTAGCATGGGTTATTCGCTTCCTGTTTTTTGGTTACGGGACAGCTGATACTACCCCTTGGATGCTTTATTTAGCTATCTTATTACATGGCGTTTGTTATGATTTTTTCTTTGTAACCGGTCAAATTTATATTGATAAAAAAGCTGGAACGGCTATAAAAGCACAGGCACAGGGTTTGATTACCCTGGCAACTTATGGTATTGGTATGCTATTAGGTAATTTAATTGCAGGGTATGTAAAGGACATGAATACTTTATCTAATGCTACTAATTGGACAAATGTTTGGTTAGTTCCCGCCGGCATCGCTTCCCTCGTCCTCCTATTATTTATGTTTTTTTTCAAACAAGAAAAAATTTGAATTTAATCTTTAAAACCTCTTTTACCTTATGCTAGATTTGGGTTTTGTTTCCGCTATTTTACCTGATTACTCATTGGAAAAATTACTCCTTTTTGCCGCCAGGGAAAAATTTTCCTGTATAGAAATAATGTGCTGGCCCTTGGGTAAATCAGAAAGAAGATATGCCGGTGTAACACATATCGATATTGATAATCTGAATGCGTCAAAAATAAAAGAGATAAAGGCCTTATTAATGGACCACAACGTAAGCATATCAGGCTTAGGTTATTATCCTAATCCATTGGATGAAGATGTAGAAAAACGCAAGTATTTCCAGGAACATATAAAAAAGATTATTAAAGCTGCTGCAGTGCTTGACATACCCGTTGTGAATACCTTTATAGGGAGAAATCAATATTTAAACTTAGAAGAAAATTTTAAATTATTCGCCACCGAATGGGCACCAATTATAGATGTTGCCCAGGCAAATGGCATAAAAATTGGGATTGAAAATTGCCCAATGATTTTTACTTACGATGAATGGCCAGGAGGTAAAAATATGGCTATAAATCCTCAAATGTGGGAAAGAATGTTCGATTACTTTCCTACTCCGTTGTTTGGATTAAATTTCGATCCCTCCCATTTTATATGGCAACAAATGGATTATATTCAACCATTGTATGATTTTAAGGATAGATTGCATCATATCCACCTGAAAGATGTTAAATTATATAAAAATAAACTGGATAAAGTAGGTATTATGTCTCCGCCAAATTTTTATAGTTCTCCCAAAATTCCAGGTTATGGAGATGTACATTGGGGGAAATTTTTCTCGGCATTGACTGATATTGGATATCGGGGTCCAGTGTGTATTGAAGTAGAAGACAAAGCGTTCGAAGCAAATACAAATGATGTATTATCCGCACTTAAAACAGCAAGAAATTATTTAAATCAATATTTATCCTCATGAAAAGAAGTAGAAGTGGCATGTT
This sequence comes from Haliscomenobacter hydrossis DSM 1100, assembly GCA_945878825.1. Classification (GTDB taxonomy): domain Bacteria; phylum Bacteroidota; class Bacteroidia; order Chitinophagales; family Saprospiraceae; genus BJGN01. Next base: position 5,612 of record CAMDWC010000144.1, on the reverse strand, counting down.
TGGCGGAGTACTGGCCGGCATTGCAAATAGTTCAGGAATTTCCGTTGTTCTCTTAAGGGTCTTATTCGTTGTTTTCTTTTTTGGTATAGGAGGTTTGACCCTGGGAATATCGGCTGGTGTTATGGCTCTAATTTATATCCTTTTCTGGATGTTAATGGATTAATTTTTTTCGTACTTTTGTCTTACTAAAAAAATCAATTTAATGTTAAAATATTCATTTTTTGTCGTTTCGTTTATCCTTGTTTACCTTCTACCCTCTTGCAAAAAAGAGACTTTAGGAGAACCCAAAAACGAAGTAACTTTTAAGGTTATTCAGGAGCAAATCCTTACGCCGAGTTGCGCATTATCTGGCTGCCACCAATCGGCTACAGACGGAAGTTTCCAGCAACATAAACTCATTTTATCAGAGGGTAACTCCTATCAGAATCTAATAAATAAGATACCTGTAAATATTGCGGCGGCGAAGGCAAATATGCTCCTGGTTAAGCCTAACGATGCAGAAAAAAGCTTTTTATATCACAAAATATTTTGCGATTCCTACATTCACAAAAGCAATGAAAATTTTGGCAATCAGATGCCTTTAGGAGGAAATATAATTACTAAAGGACAAGTTGAATTGGTAAAAAGATGGATAAATACAGGAGCCTTAAAGGATGATCGAAGTTTAAGTTTAACCGTTTTATCAGACAATGCTCCCTGCCAGTCGGATATTGACCCATTGGCTCCCCCTGTTAATGGATTTCAACTAAAAATTGACAAATTTGATGTCCCCTCAAATTTTGAACGGGAAATATTTATAAGGAAAATAACGCCAAATACCTCCCCCGTTTATGTTAATAAAATTGAGTTAAAAGGTCGTTCCAATAGTCATCATTTCCTCGTGTACGGATTTAATAATCCCTCATTTTTACCAGTAGAAAATAAAATAAGAGATTTAAGAAACCTGGACGGCTCACTAAATTTGTCCACTTTCGCGGAGATGCAAAATCACTATTTTATTGGTGGAGGTTCTGATGTTAATGCCTCCGTTACTCTTCCTGAAGGGGCTGCCATTAAGATAGCACCCAATACTCCGGTAGATTTAAACGCACACTATTTCAATAAAACTAAGTTAACTCTCCAAGGTGAAAACTATGTAAATTTTCATACGGTACCCGCTTCCTCAGTAAAAAATGAGGTCAAAATGCTGGATTTAAACAATACAAGTTTAAATCTGCCACCCAACCAACGGAAAACCGTCACCAAAAACTTTACCTTTCAGGAAAAAACACATATTTTACTTTTGACCTCACACAACCACAAATTGGGTGAAAAGTTTGTCATTAAAATATTCGGCGGACCCAGAAATGGTGAGGTTCTATATGAAAATACAGATTGGGAACATCCTCTGACTAAAGTATTTTCAACGCCTTTAATCCTTAACCCAGGTGAAGGTTTAACTTCAGAGGTAACCTACATGAACACAACCAATCGAACTATAACCTTTGGATTCACCAGCGAAGACGAAATGAATATTATATTTGGGTACTACTATTAAATGACAATCCGACTAAAAAAGACAACGTATCAACCCCATCGGCATATTCTGATAAGGTAGGCGTTTGTGCTTGACCAAAAGGAATGACATTCATATCAGGAAGCTGTTCCATACCCACAACGCATTGAATTTCGTCTAAAGACTGCATTAAATCTTCATTTAACTGAGTTAAAGAAGCATAATATTCATAGTGGAGGGTAGCAATTTTGGAAGAAATAGATTTTTCTTCTGTTACCAAAACACTGCCTGTCATAAAATGAGGTACTTTGTTCAGCAACCAAATAGCCGATTGATAATCGAAATTATTTTTATAACTATTATGCAGAATAATTTCTTTAAAGGAATGCAATTGGTCTAAAAGCAAGGTAAAATTATACTGTTGGGGAACATAAATTTTAGACACATTTCTACACCCCAATCCGAAATAGGTGAAAATATCCTTTCCAAGGTTCATTAAATCCTCAGGAGATTCATTTCCGTTCAGAATAGCCACTGCTTGCCTGTTTTTTCGTATAATATGGGGTTTTGACGAAAAATAATGTTTAAAATACCTGGACGAATTATTACTACCTGTGGCGATTACGACATCATAATCAACGAGCCTTTCTATAAAATGAATATAATTTTTAAACCCAGGAGCTAGTTCAATCAAAAACTCAGCTATTAAAGGAAGTAAATAAGGATCCTTATCAGAACATTTAACTAAGGCTATATTACCAGAGATAAGTACGCATAAAAAATCATGAAAGCCCACCAAAGGAATATTTCCAGCAAGAATTAGTCCAACTTCCTTAGGTTTGTTAGCCTCCTTAAGGCTTGGATACAAATCCACCCACTCATTTAATTTTTGCTCATTTAAAAAAAAATCTATTACGCTACTTAATGCTAATTTTTGATTTTCAATAGTAAACCAAGGATTATGTTGATAGACTTTGGTGAGCATACTGTCATAGCGTTTAGGATTTTCTTTCAAGAATTTACCTAAAGAAACAAAAGCTTGTAATCGATATGCTAAGTTCATAAAAAGGACTGGATTTATTTTTTCAAAAGATAAGGAAGCTGGTTATCTTCACAATAAGAGTTCCAACCATCGACACCTAATACATTAAGATTAGCTATATTTATGCTAGGAATTTTCATGGTATCACCGTAATATAGCCCTGCCTTTTGAATACTCTCTGACCTGATAATGTGAATTAATGGAAACGGGGATCGATTGGTAACATTAGACAAATCATTGGGTTGACTTCCTTCAAATTGGTAGGCAGGGTGAAAAGAAGCCAATTGAAACTCACCCTCAAATTGATTATTTTCCAAAAAGGACTGAAGCAAGGCTACAAATGAAAGATAATAGTGAAAATCCTGAAATGATTGAGGATAAATAATAAAGGCAGTTTCCAAAACTTCAACTGCTTCCTCTTGAAGTTCCCTCAAAACAGCATAAAATTGATTTAGAAGGACAGAAATATCATCATCTATATGCACCAGATAAGCTATTTTGTCAGTGTTGAAAGGTTTAGCAGCGAAGGGACAAAAGTTCAAACCTATGACCACCTTTTCGATCCAATCTTTTACTAACTCCTTTTCATTTTCCATTATTAAAATAAATTAGTCCCTTCTTGACAAATAATACTTTCTCCAACGCTGCAGGCACTCTTCAAAATCAGCTGGCAGATCACTTTCAAAACGAACGAATTCTTTCGTTGTAGGGTGAATAAAACCTAAAGTTTTAGCATGCAAAGCCTGTCTGGGTAAAACATTAAAGGTGTTGTTCACAAAATCTTTATACTTTGAAAAGGGAGTTCCTTTTACAATTCGGGATCCACCATATTTTTCATCATTAAAGAGCGGATGACCTATATAGTTGAAATGGACTCTAATTTGATGTGTTCTTCCCGTTTCCAGGTTACATTTTACTAAAGAGACATAATAATAATCTTCCAGTGTTTCATAATGAGTCAACGCCCATTTACCCTCATCTCCTTCAGGATAAACCTGATAACATTTCCTATCTCTTGGATGTCGGCCTATATTCCCCTCTATTTTACCGCTGGCAGGCTCGGGGGCACCCCATACTAAAGCATAATAAGTTCTTTCAATGGTATGATCGGAAAATTGTTTAGCTAAAAAAGTTAGGGCATAATCATTTTTAGCAATGACCAGCAAGCCAGAGGTATTTTTATCAATGCGATGAACCAACCCTACTCTATTTTGAAATGATTCAGCATCTTCGGTTAAATGATCTACGCCCAAATAGTAAGCCAAGCCGTTTACCAGGGTCCCATCCCAATTTCCAACGCCAGGATGAACAACCAAGCCGGGCTGTTTATTTATAATCAGAATATCTTCATCTTCATAAATTATTTGAAGAGGAATATATTGCGGCTGAATTTTACCGGCATCTTCCTCTGAAAAGTGTCTGGGAAAAACGGCAGAAATTAAATTACCTGGTCTTATTTTATAATTTGACTTAACGGGCAAATCGTTAACCAACACTGATTCAGCTTTAATAGCTTGTTGAATTCTATTTCTCGAAATTTTTCCGAGTCTATCTGAAAGATATCTATCTATTCTAACAGCCTCCTGTTTGGGATCAATCTGCAGGGAGAGGCGTTGAAAAAAATCGTCCTCATTTTCGGTTTCAATCAAAGTAGCAAAGTTAAAACAAATAAAAATTCAAAAATAGACAATTCAGCGCAATCAAAACCTATTTTCGAGATAAAAGGGTAAAACCTTATGCCATGTTGACCAATCATGAGGCATGTCATTACCCCAAATAGCTAATTCGTGGTTAATTCCTTTTGCATTAAATACCTCTGATAAGCGACGGCTTGCCTCAGGTATTTCATAACTACCTGAACCTGAAATAATATGTATATTTTTTTTATTCCTTAAAAGAGATAAAGTATAGTCATCGTTTAAATTTGGTAAATAGGCCATAGGATTATTAAAATAAACATCCTGGTCGTAATAACCTTTTGTGTAAGATTGAAGATTATAATCGCCAGACATACCAATAACCCCGTTTATCAGATCGGGTCTTTTCAAGAATAAATTTACTGCATGGAGCGCACCAAAAGATGCTCCTGAAACAATGATTGGTGTTTCAGGAGATGTTTTACTTTTTATATAGGGAAGAACCTCATTAAAGACATAATCATTAAATTGATTGTGCCGAATAGATTTATCTCTGGGATGCATAGAATGATTCAACCAGCTTTCATTATTGATGCTGTTTATAGAAAAAACTTTAACCTTTCCGGCATTGATAAGTGGAGCGATAGCATGAATGAGACTAAATCGTTCATATTCAAGAAAATCAGCCGCGGCAGTAGGAAGCATTAAAAGAGAAAATCCGTAATGACCATAAACCGCTATATTCATCTGTTTGTGAAGAAAATGACTATACCAACTATCAATAAACTTTTGCATTTTCCTATAATTAGTCCGGAAAAGCCACATCCTCTGCGAGCGTTAAAACCTCATCAGATTGGATAATTTTAAAAATACTTTTGTTTCTGGCTAGTTCATATTTATAAAAAAAGCGCATGGTATGAAGTTTATTTTTCAACATAGCTGCAGAAAAGGCTGCATCGGACGAATTTAATGCATTCGATGCTGTAATGCCAATTTTCAACCATTGCCAGGCAACCACAATAGAACCAATAGCTTCCATAAACAAGGTGGCATCAGAGACAAATTTCTCCGTTTCCCCTTTCATAGCAATAGGAATGAGGTGAGCGAGCGTAGCTTCTACCATAGGTAATTGATCCTCCAGGTCTTTTGCTGTTGTCATCAAACGCTCATCCATTTTACCCTCTGAAATAGTATGTTGAATTTCTGCCAACATAGTTTTAAGTACCAGGCCATTCTCCATCAGCACTTTTCTAGCCAAAAGATCTAAGGATTGAATACCCGTTGTTCCTTCATAAATAGACATGATACGAATGTCTCTATAGTATTGCTGGAGGATGAAATCGGCGCAGAAACCATAACCGCCTAAAATTTGCAGACCATTATCTACGGCCAATTTACCCTTTTCTGACGGATAGGTTTTAGTAATTGGGGTTAGGAA
>CAMDWC010000143.1 GCA_945878825.1 Haliscomenobacter hydrossis DSM 1100 | reverse complement strand
CCAATAATAGCCTGAATACCAAGGGGTAAACTTAATGTTATGATTCCCGCCAAAACAGCATATACGTAAACGTAAATGATGTCTTGTCGGTCTAATTCCAGCATTCTTAATAACCGGTTAAATGGGGTAAATTTCATGATAGCTTTACTATTAAACAACGTCAAAACATAAGAACCTTTCCTATTATTTTATAAAATGCAGTAACTTCGATAAAAAAATTCGGCAAAAAGGGCTGATTTATGGAGAAAAAAATAGTATTGGAACGATTCAAAGCTTATTTATTATTGGAACGAGGATTGTCAAATCAAACTTTCTTGCATTACAAACAAGATTTAAACAAATACTTTAACTTTTTGGGAAACCTCACGCCTGCTTTGTCACCAGAAGATGCAAAATTAACAGAAATAGCTGTATTTCTTGGAACTTTAAACGATTTAAAACAATCCAATGCTTCACAGGCAAGAATAACTTCTGCTCTAAAAACTTTTTATTCCTGGTTACTTTTAGAAAAAAAAATAGATTCCAATCCAACCGACTTGATTGAAAGTCCAAAAATCCATAGAAAAATCCCGGAGGTTATGTCTTATATGGATATTGAAAAACTTTTTCAGCAAATTGATTTAAGTGAACCTACAGGCACAAGAAATAGAGCCATTTTAGAAACTTTATATGCTTCAGGGCTAAGGGTCAGCGAATTGTGTAATGCACGAATAAGTAATTATTTTCCAAAAGAAGGATTTTTGCGGGTAGTAGGTAAGGGCGACAAGGAGCGAATTGTCCCTATCGGGGAAGACGCCATTAGTTATATAGAATATTACCTATCTACCTGGCGGAGACATTTGCCAAAAATTGCTGCTTCGGAAACTGACATTTTATTTTTAAACAGGCGGGGAAAAAGACTTTCCAGAATATTTATCTACCAGATAGTAAAGGAATTGGCAGAAAAGGCGGGGCTATCACCATTGATAAGCCCACACACTTTTCGACATTCTTTTGCTACCCATTTACTGGAAGGAGGCGCCGATTTAAAGGCTGTCCAGGACATGCTCGGACACGAATCCATCCTAACAACAGAAATATATACCCATTTAGATAACGACTACCTTAGAGAAACATTAAATTTATTTCATCCGAGGAACAGAAAATCAACCTAAATTCTTTTTAGCCTCCGTAAAAGGCTGGTTATATATTCTGTTTCCTGTTGCTGCAAAAAAGGCGTTTGCGACGGCTGCAGCGGCAGGAGGTAAAGCGGGCTCACCCAAACCTGTAGGATCTATTTCATTTTCCACAAAATGAACTTCCACTGGGAAAGACTCATTTATCTTTATCATTCTGTAAGTATCGAAATTTGATTGTTGAGATTTCCCATCTTTAATATCAATATTTCCAAATTGGGCATGCCCTAATCCGTCGATAATACCTCCAACAATCTGGTTCTCTGCACCGCTTCTATTCACTATGATACCACAATCAGCAGCACAATACACCTTTCTTATTACTGGTTTATTATTTTCCAAGACCACTTCTGCGACCATGGCAACGTAAGAGCTAAAGGAGAAATAGGCACTAAAACCCATAAAAACGCCCTCTTTTTTCTTATCCCATCCAGAAACCGTACGAACTAATTGCATGGTTTTTTTAAATCTGTTAACATCATAATCTAACTTACCCACTGGATTAGAGGCAGCTTTATCCAACAGATTCATTCTAAAATCAATAGGATCTTTTTTAAGATCAAACGCGACTTCATCGAGAAAACATTGCTCGGCAAAAGCCACAAAATTATGAACGGGCGCACGCCAGGGTCCCGTGGTAACATTAGATTCTTTGTTATGGCCTTCAATTAAAAGATGCTGAATGGCTCCGGCGGGAAAATTATTTTCACGGGTAGGATTACCTACATTTAAGCCTGCGCCTCTAACATGAAAGCCCAGAAAGTCACCATTTTTATCTATGGCGGCGCGATAAGTATATTTACAGGCGGGTCTGTAAACCCCACCTGCCATATCGTCTTCCCGGGTCCATTGAACTTTCACCGGGCTTTTAGCTAAACGGGAAATTTTTGCTGCTTCTTCTGCAAAATCTGAACTTAATCTTCTACCGAAACCACCGCCCATTCTGGTCATTTGTACGGTAACGGCTTCCACGGGAAGTCCTAATATTTCAGCTACTTTTGTTTGAGAACGCTGAGGCGTTTGTGAAGGCCCGATTAATTCCGCTGAACCTTCCTTAACATCTGCAAAGAAGTTCATTGGCTCCATGGCATTATGGGGTAAAAAAGGGCAGCTAAAGGACGCTTCAATAATTTTATCAACCTGACTGAAAGCGGTTTCTGCATCGCCATCTGCCCGAAATGCTTTAGCAGGCTTTTGAGTTAGCAGGTCGGTCAACCATTTATCGTGCTGAGCGGTATTTTCAGGCGGTGTTTTTTGAATCCAGGAAACATCAAGTGCTTTGCGGGCTTTTAAGGCTGTCCAGGTATCAACAGCGACAACAGCGATTTTGTCATCAAAAGGGTAAACGCCGAAAACGCCGGGAATAGCTTTGGCAGCGGCATCGTTTATTTTATCAGGTATTTGACCAAACCCCGGAGGCCTTGCGACCACCGCGTATTTCATACCTGGCTTTTTGATATCTATACCATAGATAGCCTTTCCAGTAAAAATATCTTTATTATCTACATTGGCAATAGATTTGCCTAAAAGTCTGAATTCACTTGGTTTTTTGAGGATTACCTTGGTTGGCACTGCTTGTTTCACCGCTTCTGACGCAAGTTCGGCATAGGAAGCCTTTTGATTATTTCCCAGCACCTGGCTATTTTCGGTTCTCAGACTGTCTACTGAAACCTGCCATTTCTGTGCTGCTGCGGCCAGCATCATCATTCTTACGGTGGCACCTGCCTGGCGCAAAGTTGCCCAGGAAGCCTTCAAAGAGCCACTTCCTCCGGCCACCTGACGTTGATATTTTTTACCATCTAAAGGAGCCTGTTCTACTTTAACCTTTGACCAGTCAGCGTCTAACTCTTCGGCGACAATCATGGGCATAGCCGTCTTAACGCCCTGACCCACTTCAGGATTTGGCGAATAAATGGTAATAGAGCCGTCGGGAGATATCAAAATAAAGGGATTGAAAGACAATGCTTCATTTAAACCCGAGATTGAGGCTGCGGCATTGGCGGAAGAAAAACCTAATAATAATCCGCCACCTGCTGCGGCTGTAACCTTTATAAAGGATCTTCTTGATATTGAAAATTCAGGATTATTCATAATTATCGGGCTTTTTGTGCCGCAATATGTACGGCTTTTCTAATTCTATTATAGGTACCACAACGGCATATATTTCCAGCTAAGGCCACATCGATATCGGCATCGGACGGAGACGGATTTTTATCGAGAAGCGCAACAGTCGTCATGATTTGACCCGCTTGACAATACCCGCATTGAGGGACATCCACTTCTTGCCAGGCTTGTTGCACCGGATGATCGCCAGATTCACTTAAACCTTCAATTGTAACAATTTTTTTTCCGTCAAAGACAGATACGGGAAGAGCGCAGGAGCGCATAGGCTCACCTTCGACTAAAACAGTACATGCACCACATTGTCCAATGCCACAACCATATTTCGTACCCGTCAGTCCCACAGAATCTCTTAATGCCCAAAGCAAAGGCATTTCAGGATCTATGTCTAATTTGCGCTTCTTACCATTAACATTTAGTGTAATCGCAGCCATGATATATTATTTTTCTGTAAATTTAATCTTTTTTTACAATCAACACTTCCTTAAATGTCTGAAAAAACATTCATTCATGAAGATAATATTTTTTCGTCGCTTATTCTGAAGAATGAAAAGGATATTATTTCCCAAAAAACAAACTTATACACGGAAGAAGAACTTCAAAACTTATTATCTGAACAGATTCAGCATCTAATGGTTCATGATCGGGAACAGTTGTGGAGTCTTTTTTATCGTTTAGATATAACGGACGAATCCCTGCGTTTTGTATTAAATAATACCCCCTCAGAACAACAATCTATCGCTTTAGCTCAGTTGGTTTTAGACAGGCAAAAAAAGCGAATGGAGACCAAACTGAAATACAAACAAGCTCCGATAGAAGATGAAGAATGGCATAGTTTGTAAAAAAATGTTCACCATAGATGATAATTAAAACCAAAGGGTATGTTTTCCGAACCATTAAATACGGAGACCATCAGGTTATCACCGATATTTTTACTGAATCTAACGGTCTATTAACTTTTATTGTCCCTGGTGCCAGAAAAGGGGGTATTCATTCAAAGGGTATATTTTTGCAGCCCCTGTCTTCTCTTGATTTAATCATCGAGGTACAGGACGGTAAAAATTTGCAAAAAATAAAAGAAATAAAATTTAACAGACTATTTACGAATATTCAAAGCGACCTGCGAAAAGGCGTTATTATATTGTTTTTAGGTGATGTTTTAAGACATAGTGTGAAGGAAAATGCGCCAAATAAAGAACTTTACGATTTTATCGATGCTAATCTTCAGTTCCTGGACCAGGCAAACCAGGGATTTTCCAATGTAACCGTCTATTTTTTACTGCACCTCACCGCCCATCTGGGGTTTTTTCCTGTGAATGAATGGTCAGCATCCAATAGTTCTTTAAACTTAAAGGAAGGTTATTTTGAACCTTTTCATGAGATCATGGAGTATAACCTGGAGGCGGAACCGAGCAGACTTTTAGACCAGTTTATGAATATACCTTTAGAACATATTTCCGTTATAAAACTTTCTCGGGACCAGCGTTTATATCTCATTGACAAGATAATATGGTACTACAGATTTCACCTTGATTTTTTCCCGGAGTTGAAATCGCTTCCCGTTTTAAAAGAAATATTTTAATTAAACCTCTTTTTTATAAACTCTTTACCTTCTGCTCTATTTATTGTTCAACATCAACATTCTAATAAAATGGAACCTTTAAACGACCAGGTAATTGACAGAATTGTAGAAATGGCCTGGGAAGATAGAACCTCTTTCGATGGCATTTTCAGGCAATTTGGTGTTGCTGAAGCAGACGTTATTGCCATTATGCGTCGCGAAATGCATCCCAATAATTTCAAAAAATGGAGAGCAAGGGTTCAGGGAAGAAGCACAAAGCATGAAAAATTGAGGGTAGAGGACGTAAATCGCTTTCATTCACGTATGCAGAGAACGATTAGCGGAAACAGGAAATCTAAATAATCAGCCTGTGATATATATGTAGCCGAAGGCAGAAAGGGCGATTATGATGCCGTACATAAAAACGGCATAACAAATTCTTAGGTATTTATATTTGACTGCCAACACTTTACCTAAAAAATATAAATCTCTCGTCATAGAGTTATACAAGAAATCATTATCCTGAATCATCTCCATCATACCCTCCTGAAATTTCTCCATTTCCATATTATAGAAATTACCAAAAAAAAGGAGATTAGCCTTTCTGTCTTTTATATCCTCATCGGTAACCGTTCCGCTCGTCACTTTAGGGCGCGTCGATAGAATGGCAAAAACCAGAGACATAAGACAAACGGCCAGGAGCAGAAAAGTGGGAAATGCCAGCCTGGGATTCATTTTAAGCTGAGGGAGCAAATTGGACACCACTATGGAAATGATAATGGCCGAAATACTCAGCATAATATTTGCCTTATTATCGGCAATGGCACTTAAGTTTATGTGGGTCCTGTAAGTGGCTCTAAACATCGTTTCGACACCCCTACTCACCTCCGGTTCCCTTGATTTGTTATTTTTCTTTTTATCTTTTCCCTCTTCTGACGGTAAAATGGTGTTTTTATACTTTAAAAGGAATTTGATATTTTTCTCTTTTCCTTCATCGAAAAGGATGCGGGCAGAGGGCGTGTTATACTTATGGGCAACCATAAAATTCAACTCTGCCTGAACGAATTGAATTTCCGGTTGAAACTGATTTTCCGTCAACAACCATTCCTGACGCAATCTATTGGATCTGTCCCAGTAATTTTCATTTCCCAGATGCCCAAAATCGGCGTCGCTCATAGCCCCTTCCAACCAATCGGTTGGTTGATGATTTGATTTTGTAGACAATATTAAACGTACAACCTTTTCAATGGCTTCGTCCGTTATCCCAACGGAATTCGATGCAAACTGTCTGAAAATTTGTACTGATCGATCCTCGTGATCTTTTGACCCTCCGGAAAATCCTGTGTCGTGAAAGAGGGCGGACAATAGCAGCGCTTCTTGCTCTTCATCAGACGGACACTCAATAGAAACAATCCTTTTTGCCGCAGACAACACGTCCTGAACATGATTAAAATTATGATATAAATAACTTGACGGAATATTTTCCAGGAAATGTTTTTCTACAAATGCCGTGGCGGTTTCTATTAATATATCGTTCATCCCTCTTTTACATTTTCAGATTACTGTCCGTTTTTAACCTGGTCAAAGTTAAGGTTATTCTTTTCAATCCCGTAAATTATGAAAAATTACAAATTAAATAATGAAATGACTAAAAAATTAGCCTTAATAACGGGAATAACGGGACAAGACGGCGCCTATTTGACTAAATTATTATTGTCAAAAGGATATGAGGTACATGGAATGCGTCGAAGAACCTCCCGCTTAAATAACGTGAGAATGGATACCATACAACGGGAAGCAGCTGTTGGAAATACTCATCTTTTCACCCATTTTGGGGACCTTTCGGATGCTGGCATGCTCATTAAGCTTGTGCAGCAGATTCAACCTGACGAAGTGTATCATTTAGCTGCCATGAGTCATGTTCAAGTCAGTTTTGACCAACCGGAGTACACTGCCGATATTAATGCAACGGGAACATTGAGGTTATTGGAGGCCATAAAAATTGCAGGTCTTTGCCAAAAGACAAAATTTTACCAAGCCTCCACTTCGGAACTTTTCGGCAATGCTGACAAATCGCCTCAAGGGGAATCAACCCCTTTTCACCCCACTTCACCTTATGCTATTTCAAAATTATTCGCCTTCTGGATGACCAACAATTACAGAAATTCTTATGGCCTATTTGCCTGCAATGGTATTTTATTTAATCATGAAAGCCCCTTACGCGATGAATCATTTGTCACAAGAAAAATCACCATGGCCGTGGCCAAAATAGGATTAGGATGTCAAAAAACACTGTATTTGGGCAATCTGAATGCGAAAAGAGATTGGGGGCATGCGGAAGATTATGTGGAAGCTATGTGGCTGATGCTTCAAAAAAACAAGCCCGACGATTACGTTATTGCCACAGGAATTTCCACCTCCGTTCGGGAATTTGTTGAAAAATCATTTGACACCATAGGTATCAAATTACAATTCGAGGGCACTGGTACCGATGAAAAAGGGTACTGTTTGTCTTCGCAAAACAGCTTATATCCTATTAAAAAAAATAGTCTTCTTGTCGCCATTGATCCTCAATTTTATCGTCCAACTGATATTGCGTGGTTGATAGGTGATACGACGAAGGCCAGGAAGGAACTCCAATGGGAAGCCAGAACATCTGTTGATAGCCTGGTTCACCAAATGGTGACATCGGACATACAAAGTGTGCTAAACCAAATAAACACGGTGAAATGAATCTACTATCCAAGATTTATATCGCTGGACATAAGGGATTAGTAGGTTCAGCCATCGTTAGAAAACTTGAGATGCGGGGATATAAAAATCTTATTTACCAAACTTCAGCACAACTGGATGTAAGGAATCAGCGGGCGGTAAACGATTTTTTCGACCAACAGAAACCAGAATATGTATTTCTTGCGGCGGCAAAGGTAGGCGGCATTCAGGCAAATCTATCCTTCAGATCAGCCTTCATTTATGATAATTTACAAATACAAACCAACGTAATACAAGCAGCGCATTATTCCCAGGTAAAAAAACTCCTCTTTCTCGGATCGAGTTGTTTGTACCCCAGATTGGCCACGCAACCGATAAAAGAAACGGAGTTATTGACTGGTGCCCTGGAACCAAGCAATGAATATTATGCGATAGCCAAAATAGCAGGTATAAAACTTTGCCAGGCATACAAGCTGGATTTCGGGTGTAATTTCATCACCGTCATGCCACCCAATCTATATGGTCCCAATGATCATTACGACCTGGAAACCTGTCATGTATTACCTGCCTTAATCCGTAAAATTCACGAGGCAAAAAAGCATGACATACCGAATTTATCACTTTGGGGAAGTGGAACGCCCAGGA
>CAMDWC010000142.1 GCA_945878825.1 Haliscomenobacter hydrossis DSM 1100 | reverse complement strand
GATGCTTTGGGTGATATGGACTTTAAAGTAACTGGTACCGATAAAGGTATTACCGCTTGTCAAATGGACATTAAGGTCGATGGTCTTCCTTATGAAGTCATGGAAAATGCCCTAATTCAAGCAAAAGAAGGTCGTATTCATATACTTGGCGAGATGCTAAAAACAATAGCTGCTCCAAGGGAAGATTATAAACCTCATGCTCCTAGAATTGTTGAACTAATTATTGAGAAAGGTTTTATTGGTGCAGTAATTGGACCCGGTGGTAAGATCATTCAGGAAATTCAAGAGCAAACCGGTACGCATATTTCTATTACCGAAGTAGGGGACAAAGGTATCGTAGCTGTGTCAAGTTCCGACAAAGCGGGTATTGAACTTGCCTTAGATAGAATACGCCGTATTACCTTTATGCCCGCAGAAGGTGATATTTTCGTGGGTATCGTGAAAACAGTTATGCCGTATGGCGCTTTTGTTGACTTCCATGGTAAAAGTGGTCTTCTTCATGTATCTGAAATTTCACATAACCGTATTGAAAATGTCGAGGATGTGCTTAAAGAAGGGGATGAAATCAAAATTCAAATTGTTGAAATTGATAAGAAAACAGGCAAAATGAGATTGTCAAGAAAATCTATTATGCCTCGTCCAAATAAAAATCAAGACGGAGATTCTAATTAATTAAAATCTTCATTTTCATAAATTATAAAGGGGCTGTCTAAAAAGATAGCTCCTTTTTTTATGTGACCTGTCCTTAAAATTCCATATTGCATACTTAATACTAACCTAATCATTTACCTTACAATAAATTTCTTTAACATACAAGCTATTCATTTTTTAACGAGGTTTATAATTTATTTTTTAAAATATAAATGAGCATGCATTCAAATAAACGAATTTTTATCACTGGTGGTGGCCTAAATGGTCTGACGCTGGCTTATTTGCTTTCGAAATCTAAGCATAACGTTACTATATTAGAGGCTTCTCGTAGATTAGGTGGAAGAATTCAAACTAAAAAGGGTAATTTAGAGACGCCTTTAGAATTAGGGGCAACCTGGTTTTCCGATATACACCAAAATTTATTAGCCTTGCTGGATGAGTTGGGTATAGAACGTTTTTTTCAATTTTCAAAGGGTATTTCTCTCTTTCAAACCAAATCTTTTGAGCCTGCCCAATCATTTTATGTGCCAGAATCTGAAAGTCCTTCCTTTAGAATAGCAGGTGGTACCCAAAAAATTATTGAATCCCTAACAAAAAATTTGGCTGATGTTGAGATTCATTTAAATGCCAGCGTTTCGCAGGTCAAAGACCTTGGAAGTGAAATGTTGATTGAAACCAAAGACGGTAAGAAATGGTCTGCTGATACAGTTGTTTTATGTATGCCTCCTCATTTGGTTGGCGTCAAAATATCGTTTTCGCCTGATTTATCTAACGATATTTACCATTTATTACCAACAGTTCATACCTGGATGGCTGGATCTGTAAAATTTGTATTGGAATATGAAAAGGCTTTTTGGCGTGAAAATGGTCATTCTGGAATGCTTTATAGTCACGTTGGCATAGTCACAGAAATGTATGATCACACAAATGTCGATGAATCAACATTTGGTTTTACCGGTTTTCTCAATAGTGGTATTTCTTCCTATTCTCAGGAAGTAAGAAAGGAATTGGTTTTAAAGCAATTAGCTTCACTTTTGGGAAATCAAATCCTAAACTTCATTTCCTATGATGATAAAGTGTGGACAGATGAGTATATATCAGGAGGTCCACAAATAATTCAAATACCACACCAACATAATGGTCACACCCTTCTGCAAGAAAGCTATATGAATGGTAAATTATATTTTTCTGGCACTGAAACAGCCACTCAATTTGGTGGATATATGGAAGGTGCTATCATTTCCGCAATCAATGTGGCAGAAAAAATTAAATCCATTTTTAAAAGTCCCTTTTTACCTTAATCCTGCATTTATGACGGCTAAAACACCATTACCAGGGCATAAATCTTCTTTTTTAAGGGTGTTTAATGGTCGGTCACAGGTGTTAACCAACTCATGTAAATCCATGGCTTTCTGATTTAAATATAGCAATCCTGTTATGATTTCATTCTTTTCTCTTGCCTGATGTACCGCTTTCATAGCAGAAAATCGATCTAAAGGATCCCATTCATTATCCAGTTTGTTGAATTGTAATAAAGATCCATCGTGTAATTTTATGGCATGTTTTTCACCTGATTCATAGTTGGTTGTGATTTCCTCCATTTCTGGCACGAAATCAAACGTTCCAGTTGCTTCCAGATGATCCCTTACAAAATCATACGATTTGGTAGATCCTTTATTGTTATTAAAAGTTACACAAGGGGAAATGACATTGATAAAGGCAAATCCGTTATGTGCCATCCCCGCTTTTATTAAAGGAATGAGTTGCTTTTTATCTCCTGAAAAACTTTGTGCAACAAAAGTGGCACCTAGTTCTATGGCAAGTCCACAAAGGTCAATAGCCTGAAATTGATTTACAATACCAGATTTGCTGATAGATCCATTATCAGCAGTTGCGGAATCTTGTCCTTTTGTTAATCCGTAACATCCATTATTCATGACAATATAAATCATTTTCAGATTTCTTCGGATAACATGGACAAATTGACCCATACCAATAGAGGCTGTATCTCCGTCACCGGACACTCCCAGATAAATCAAATCTTTATTTGCCATATTTGCTCCAGTGGCGACAGAAGGCATTCTTCCATGAACACTATTGAATCCATGAGAATTGCTTAAAAAATAGGCAGGTGTTTTTGATGAACATCCAATACCTGATAGCTTGGCCAGCTTATGTGGCTCAATATTCATTTCGAAGGCCGATTGTATAATTGCAGCACTGATAGAATCATGTCCACAGCCTGCACATAAGGTCGATAAGGCACCTTCGTAATAGGAGAGGGTATAACCTAGTTTATTTGTAGGTAAATCCGGATGTCTGAATTTAGGTTTAATGAAGGTCATACGTTGGTATATTTTTCAACTCTTTCTAAGGAATGAGTAATCTGATGAACAATATTGGTGGCAGTTACAGGTAATCCATCGTAATTTAACACAGAAATAAGCTTTTCAGAGGAAATGCCTAGTTCAATCATGATAAGGCTTTTCATTTGAGCATCTCTATTCTGTTCTACAACGAAAATATGTTTATGATCATGCAGAAAATTAATAGCTATCTGGTCAAAGGGGAATGATTTTATGCGAAGGCCATCAACCGATATTTTCGCCTCTTTTAACATGTCCATAGCTTCTTCAGCAGCATATTGTGAGGTACCAAAAAACAAGATACCGTATTCTGACGAATGTTGCTTTTGATAAAGCTGAGAGGAAGGAACATATTCTCTGGCTGTAACCCATTTTTTGACCAATCGATCCATATTTCTTTGATATGCCTCACTATTTTCCGTATAAACTGCGTATTCATCCCTTGATGTTCCCCTTGTAAAAAAGGAACCCTTGGTTGGGTGTGTTCCGGGAATGGTTCTATAAGGGATCCCGTCATTATCAACATCGAGGTATCTGCCAAATTTTTGGATACTTTCTAAGGCGTCGTAATCAAGTACTTTCCCCCTTTTATAATCTTTGGAATCATCCCATGAAAATGGGGGTGAAACGTGGTCGTTCATACCTAAATCCAAATCTGTCATAATAATTACCGGCGTTTGCAATTGCTCTGCCAAATCAAATGCAGTAGCTGTAAAGTCAAAACATTCTTTTGGGGTGGACGGGAATAATAAAATATGTCTGGTATCCCCGTGAGAAGCATACGCTGCTTCCAAAATATCGGACTGTTGGGTTCTCGTTGGCATACCTGTGGATGGCCCCGTTCGTTGAACATCAATCAGGACCAACGGAATTTCTGCAAAGTAGGCTAAACCAATAAATTCATTCATTAAGGATAAACCAGGCCCGCTCGTTGCGGTAAAGGCCCTGGCACCATTCCAGTTGGCACCAATCACCATGCCAATGGCAGCTAATTCGTCTTCTGCCTGAATAATGGCAACTTTTCGTTTTCCCGTCTCTTTTTCTTCTCTAAATTCATCAGCATAATCCATAAAACCCTCAACCACAGAGGTGGAAGGTGTGATTGGGTACCAGGCTGCAAAAGTTGCGCCTCCATAGATAGCACCCAAACCACAGGCACTATTTCCATCCGTCATTATTGCATCCTTGAGTAAATCTCTTCTTTCAACCTTTAAATCAAAAGTACCCTTATAATTTGCTTTTATAAAATCTGAACCTAATTTCAGGGCATTTAAATTGGGGGCAATTAACTTTTCTTTGCCTTTGAATTGGTCTCCCAGTAAAGATTCAAATACAGTAAAATCAAATTGCATCAATTCTGCTATAGCACCAACATAAATAATATTTTTAAATAATAATCTGAGTCGGGCATCGGTGTAGGTTTCATTACAAATCTCCATTAGTGGAATAGGTATGAAATGTATATCATCGCGTATAAAATGATCAGGTAATTTTTTGCTGCTATCATAAAGTAAATAGCCACCAGTACGGACACTTTTTATGTCAGCCTCCATACTTTGAGCGTTAACAGCTACCATCAAATCAATACCATCCCGTCGGCCTAAATATCCTTTTTCACTTACCCTCACTTCATACCAGGTTGGTAAACCTTGAATATTGGATGGAAAAATATTTTTTGGTGTTACGGGAACACCCATTCTGAATATGGCTTTACAAAACAGTAAGTTGGCACTGGCTGATCCTGTTCCGTTCACATTAGCGAATCTGACAACAAAGTCATTTATTTTTATTTTATCTGACATAATCTGAAATTATCCTGCTTTAGTCACTTCATATAAAAATTTATGCATATCCCATGCTGAGGTTGGACATCTTTCTGCACATAATCCGCAATGAAGACAAACATCCTCGTCCTTTACCATGACTCTTTTAGTTTTAAGCGGTGCCGAAACATATAAGTCCTGAGAGGTATTTAAGGCTGGCATATTCAATAATTGTCTCAATTCATCTTCCTCTGCATTGTCAATGAAGGTGATACATGTGGTTGGACAAATATCAACACAGGCATCACATTCGATACATTTATCTTCAACGAAAACCGTTTGAATATCACAATTCAAGCATCTTTCAGCCTCCTTACACCCTTCATGTTTGGTAAATCCAAGTTCAACTTCTGTTTTTCTATTGCTTAAGGTAATTTTTTTATCTGCCTGAGCTACGGTGTACCTTACATCATTTACTACATCACTCTCATAAGCCCATTCGTGAAGTCCCATTTTTTGACTTACTAAATTTACAAATGGAGAAGGTCTTTGAGTTAATGGTAGATTTCTGCAAAACAAGTCCATTGAAATAGCTGCTTGATGACCATGTGCAACGGCAGTTATTACATTTTTAGGGCCCCATGCTGAATCACCGCCGAAGAATACTTTTGGATGAGATGAAGCATGGGTTAAAGTATCCACAACAGGCATACCCCATTTGTCAAAGTCAATGCCAGCACTCCTTTCAATCCATGGAAAGCTATTTTCCTGGCCAATAGCAATTAAAACATCATCTGCTTCAATAAAAACAAGGGGTTCTCCAGTTGGGACTAATTTTCTTTTTCCATTTTCAAAAATAGGGGTTACTTTTTCAAAATTCAGGCCTTTCAAGACGCCATCTTTCACGACAAATTCAATGGGAACATGATTATCTACAATGGGAATATCCTCATGCATAGCATCTTCCTTTTCCCAAGGCGATGCTTTCATTTCGCTATATGGGCTCCTTACTACTACTTTAACAAATTCTCCACCAAGCCTCCTTGACGTCCTGCAGCAATCCATGGCGGTATTTCCTCCACCGAGTACAATGACCTTTTTACCAATATTAGTGGTATGTTCAAAAGCAACATTTGCCAACCAGTTAATGCCAATATGAATTTTTTTTGCCCCTTCATTTCGCCCGGGCAAATCAGGTAAATCTCTTCCTTTTGGAGCACCTGTCCCCACAAATACTGCGTCATAATCTTGTGACAATAGTTCTTCCATACTATGTACAAAATGATTAAAATGAGTATGAATGCCAAGGTCAAGGATATAATTAACTTCTTCATCCAGGACCGATTCAGGTAATCGAAAGGAAGGAATTTGACTTCTCATGAATCCGCCACCTTTGAATTGCTCATCGAATAAATGAATCTCATACCCTAAAGGAGCAAGATCTCTGGCTACGGTTAAGGAGGCTGGTCCACCGCCAACTAAAGCGATTTTCTTACCATTGAAAGAAAAAGGCCCTTGAGGCATAAAAGGTTTTACTTCTCCCTTGTTATCGGCTGCCACTCTTTTTAAACGACAAATGGCCACGGGTTCCTCCTCAATTCTACCTCTTCTGCAGGCTGGTTCACAGGGTCTGTCGCAGGTCCTTCCCAGAACGCCAGGGAATACATTAGACTCCCAGTTTATCATGTAAGCCTCAGTGTATTTTTCTTGAGAAATAAGGCGAATATATTCTGGAACTGGGGTATGTGCAGGACAGGCATACTGGCAATCTACTACTTTATGAAAGTATTCCGGGTTTTTAATGTCGGTTGGTTGCATGAATCTATTTTAACAGGTGTTTATGTAAATGTAAGTTTTTTTACAAAATTTGCAATAAAAATCTTACAAAACCATCTATTTTAAAATTAGATTCTTTAAAATTAAGAAAAAACCATTAGTAATTAACAGATTTTGCACAACGAAATCCAGTGTGTTCTGAACCAGTATCAGGACTTGATTTCATTCTGGCAGCCACTCTGTAACCTGCGCAGTATGAATCATTACAAAGAAAGGAACCGCCGCGCATTGTCTTTTGTGCTGTATTTGGAAAAGATGGATCAAAACTATTAGACGGACCACTTGGGTTTTCCAATAATTCACTATCTGAATCACAAGTATAAGCATACCAATTATACCAATCGTTACACCATTCCCATACATTTCCGCTCATATCATATAATCCATATTCATTGGGTTTGAATACACCAACAGGACTTGTTTTTAGGTATCCGTCTTCCCCTGTATTTTTATTAGGAAAGACCCCCTGCCAATAATTTCCCTGTGATTTCTCCTGACCTGGCGCACTATTCCCCCAGGCATAAAGTGCTGACTCACTTCCGCCTCTTCCTGCATATTCCCATTCAGACTCAGTAGGTAACCTTTTACCCGACCATTTACAATAGGCCATGGCGTCATACCAACTCACATGAACTACAGGATGATCTGCTTTGTACATGCTACCAGGCCCTTGTGGATGTTTCCAGTTGGCTCCTGCTGTAAATGTCCACCATTCTGAAAAATGATTTTCCTCGGGAGAGACTTCCTTGAAAACCAATGATCCTGGTTTTAATGTTTCAGGATCGGGAAGGGGAGTGCCAGGTGGCATTTGTTTAGCTATTTCATTGATATCAATGGGTCTTTCTGCTATCGTAATCCAACCTGTAGCCTTGACAAATTTTTCAAACTCTCTGTTTGTGACCTCATGAGCGTCCATATAAAATGAGGGTATGTTAATATTATTGAGAGGATACTCATCCTTTCTGGGCAAACTTCCTTCGGTTTGATTTCTTTCAGCAGGATATTCAGTAGCGCCTCTGGTATAGGTTCCTTCGGGAATGAACACCATCCCGTTGGTTTCCTTCGCCATTTTTGCATCAGGTTTTATCTCATTAATTTCTCCCATCCATTTTCTTTGAATGGCTTCTTCCCCTGGAATGCCTTGATGGCACATGGGTAAGGCTGTCGATATAGTATCTTTTTCAATAGGTTCTTTCTTTTCATTTTTACATTGAAATAAAACCAAACAAAGAAGTAAAAGCGTAATATTTTTCATGGATGTCTTAATAATTATGGATTGATAGTATCTCCTAATCGGCCAATCCTGAATTTTTTATTTTCAGATTCTACGTGTTGAGAAATAATGATTTTATTCAATTCAGAAACCTTTTCCGGAAATTGTTGGCTCAAATCAATGGCTTCTTTTGGATCATTTGCCAGATTATAAAGAGCTGGTTTACCATCTTCCTTGTGTAATTTAAGCCGAATCATTTTCCAATCTCCCTGGCGTATGGCCTGTTGTCCTCCATACTCTGGAAATTCCCAATAAAGCCATGGATGCACTCTTTGTTTGCCCTTATTTGTTAAGGTTGGTAAAATGGAGATGCCATCTATATTGGCTGGGGTTTTTGTACTT
>CAMDWC010000141.1 GCA_945878825.1 Haliscomenobacter hydrossis DSM 1100 | reverse complement strand
GAATTATATTTACGCAGTTTTCTAAAAAAGTAAACATTAATCGTTAAACAACTAGTTATGCAAGGAAAAGGGATTATCAGGTTCTTCCTTGTGTTGATGGTTCTGGTTACATTAATCCAGTTCCTATTCACATTGCCCACCCAGAGTGTAGAAAAAGCGGCGGATGCTTACGCTGAAGCAGCAAGTAGAAACGTATCAAAGAGCCTTAAGCAGGAAGTGTTCAAACAGAAGCGCATTGCCTATTTGGACTCCATGTCTTCTGAAGAGGTGTTGAAGATTCCTATGCTCAAAACCTACAATTACCAGGAATTAAAGTCTCAACAATTAGCGTTGGGTCTTGATTTAAAGGGAGGTATGAGTGTTTTACTGCAAGTAGATTTACGTGACTTTTTACGTGCTCTTGCCAATGATAGTAAAGATCCGGCCTTCTTAGCGGCATTGGAAAAAGCATCAAAGGATCAAATCACCTCACAAGGAGATTATGTAACTTTATTTGCTGATGCCTACACCAAAAATAATCGTAAACTGGCTCCCTTATTTTCTACCTCTGAATTACTTAGAGAGGAAATAACCTTTGGATCAAGTAACGCCCAGGTGGTGACAATTTTACGCGAAAAGGCTAGTGAAACCGTTGAATTGACTTTCAAACTTTTGAAAGAACGTATTGACCGTCTTGGTGTTATGCAACCCAATGTTTCTCTTGATCCAAGTCGCGACTTAATTCTTGTGGAACTTCCAGGGATTGATAATCCAGAAAGAGCGCGTAATTTTTTACAAGCTGCAGCCAAACTTGAATTTTGGGATGTTTTCAGAATAACTGATCCAGTTAATCCAAATCGTGCTGGTAGTGAAACCATTCAAAAAGCTATAGCTGATGCTAACGCTGAGTTGGCAAAAACCATTGGTAGTGGCGAATTGAAAAAAGAAATTTTACGTATTGATACTACCTACGCTACTGATGCGGATGGAAATCAAAACAAAACTAAAATTGCAAAATTAGATACACTTTATAGTCCGGTAAATATAGCCAGTGGTCCCCTATTTGAGAATCTCTCTTTAAATACAGGAGGAGAGTTCGGTATGGCCGTTATTGGCGTTTCGGCTCGTAATAAAAAATCTATCATAGATTCTTTATTAACCCGACCAGAAGTTAGAAGCAGAGTACCTAAAGAAATTTCATTCCATTGGGGAAGGGATCCAATTACCAACACACAAACAAACGAGGTAACGGATCTTTATATGCTCTACGCCATTAAAAAGGAAAGAGCGGAAGCGCCAGTGTCAGGTGACCAGGTGGTTGCTGCAGCGGCAGAACCTGATCCAATTACCAAGGAAACAGGTGTAACCCTTAGAATGGATAAAAACGGCGCTAAAGCATGGGCAGAAATGACTACTAAAGCTGCACAGGATAATAATCGCCAAGTTGCTATCTTACTTGATGATGAAGTAGTTTCTGCACCCAGTGTAAACGAGCCAATCACCGGCGGAAATACACAGATAACAGGAAACTTCAATATTCAGGAAGCTCAGGATTTAGCCAATATATTGGAGATTGGTAAATTACCGGCGGAAACTAAAATTATATCAGAGGCCTTAGTGGGTCCATCCCTGGGAAAGGAAAATATTTCAAAAAGTATCAATTCTTTAGTGATTGGATTTTTAATCGTGATGGCCTTCATGTTCCTGTACTACAGTTCGGCGGGTATCATGTCTATCATTTCCCTATTCCTGAATATCTTCTTTATTTTTGGTACGCTCGCCTCTTTTGGTACCGTTTTAACCCTACCGGGTATCGCTGGTATCGTTCTTACCATAGGTATGGCCGTTGACGCCAACGTAATTATTTATGAAAGAATCAGAGAGGAGCTGGAAGAGGGAAAAACTTTATTTACCTCTATTTCAGAAGGTTTCCGTCAGTCATACTCAGCGATTATTGACTCAAACGTCACTACGCTTCTTTCTGCATTTATGCTTTCGTATTTCGGATTAGGTCCAATTAAAGGTTTTGCCGTTGTCTTGATCATTGGTATTTTATCCTCTATGTTTACAGCGGTTTTAGTTAGTAGATTATTAATTGACTGGTGGACAGGTAAAGGAAAAGATCTTCAATTCTCTAATTCTTTCTCTAAAAGCGCTTTCTCTAACATCAATGTTGATTGGATGGGAAATAGAAAAATAGCTTATATATTTTCAGGAGCTTTGGTATTATTAAGCTTAGTTTCAATATTTACCAGAGGATTTGAATTTGGTGTTGATTTTAAAGGAGGATATTCCTACAATATTCAATTTTCAAAATCAGTAAATCCAGAGGATTTAAGGAAAGAATTAACCACTGCTTTTTATGGAAATACTCCCGTAGTTAAATCTATTGACTCTGAAAATTCATTGAATGTTGTTACGAGTTATATGATTGACAGTGGTGACGAAAACGCTTCTCAAAAAGTACTTGAAAGATTGTTTGCTGGTGTGAACACACTTTCTGGAAATAATTTGGATATCTCTAACTTTAGTAACCCTGAAGGAAAAGGTACCCACGTTGTCAGTTCAAGTCAGGTTGGACCAACCGTGGCAGAGGATATAAAATCCAGTTCCATTCAGGCAGCTTTATTTGCGTTGGCTCTGATATTCTTGTATATCTTCATTCGATTCAGCAAATGGCAATATAGTGCAGGTGCGGTTATTGCTTTATTTCATGATACCATAATTACTATGGGTGTATTCTCAGCATTACATGGAATTTTACCTTTCAGTATGGAAGTGGATCAGGCCTTTATTGCTGCGATTTTGACAGTCATTGGATACTCCATCAATGATACGGTAGTGGTTTTTGACCGTATTAGAGAGATGATGGGTATTTACACCAAAAGGTCAAGGCATGAGGTAATCAACAAAGCCATCAATAATACGTTAAGTAGAACAACTTTAACCTCATTAACTACCTTGTTTGTAGTTATTGTATTATTTTTGTTTGGAGGTTCAAGTATCAAAGGATTCTCTTTTGCTATCCTATTTGGTATAACCATCGGTACTTATTCATCTATTTTTATAGCTTCCCCACTTATGTCCGATTTTTTGAAAAAAGACGAAATGGCTAAGGATTAAAAGAGATAAATTTCTTTTTCCTATACAGGATAAAGGCGAATGCAACGATGCATTCGCCTTTTTTGTTTATATTGTAAAAGCAAAACAAAATAAGGTGAATCATTGTTTTTTGGGAAGATTTATCTATTGGTTTCTTTGTCCAACTTCAATCTATCGGCTATGCAAAAATGGGGAATACTTCTTATTTTAATACATACTCTTTCAGCGTGTACTTACACTGAAAAAATCAGGGATGGGAAAACAGCCTACGAAAGAAAACAATTTACCGTGGCCAATCTATTGCTTACCAATGAAATAAAAAAATTTAAAACAGGTACTGATAGAGGTATTTTATCCTTCATTCTGGCAGAAACTGCCATGCAAATCGGAAATATTGATCAGGCTATCGAAAATTATAGACTTGCTTACGACAACGGGTTTGGTGTTGATGCTCTAAAAGGATTAGCTTTTGCCCTAAAACAAAGTGAGCAATACACCGAGGCAATGCAAACTTTCAAAGATTTAAGTATTGAAATTGGCAGCCCTTATGAATACAGAAAAGATATTGCCAATTGTGATCTGGCAGCAAAATGGAAGAAAGAAGAATATAAAGATTTTTTTGTCGAACCTTTACCCATTAACTCGGCTTTCGCTGATTATTCTCCCGTTCTACTAAATAAGAATAGCCTCATTTTTACCTCGGACCGACCGACTTCCACTGGTGAACAAATATATTTATGGACCGGAGCAGGATTTACAGATATCTTTATAGCTGACCTGGAAACAGGCGATGCTGTACCCTGGAAAATCAATATTAATTCTCCTGCCCATGAAGGAACACTTTCCTTTAATGCTGAACGAAATAAAGCGGTGTTTACACGTTGTAGCGGAGGAAAAAAAGAAGATGCCTTTTGTAAATTGTTTATCATCGAAAAAATAAATGCAGAAACATGGGGGCCTGCATCTCAAATTTTTCCCACCTTAAAAGATCTTAATTTGGGACATCCCACGCTCTCTGAAAATGGAAAATATATGCTTTTCAGTGCTAAAGCACCTGAAGGATGGGGAGGTTATGACCTATATAACGCTCAACTTTTAGACAACGGTACCTGGAGCGAACCCGCTTTACTGAATAGACAAATCAATACGCCAGGAAATGAGCAATTTCCGTCCTTAGATAAGGATACCCTTTATTTTAGTTCAGATTATTTACCCGGTATGGGCGGTCTTGATATTTTTAAAAGCTTCAGACTTGAAAACGGAGAATGGTCCCCTCCGGTGAACCTGAAATATCCCATTAATTCTGGCGGCGATGATTTTAACTACACCATTATTCACTCCGTTAATAATCTGCCATTTGGTTATTTTACATCAACCAGAGAGGGTGGTAACGGCAAGGAAGATATTTATACTTTTAAAAAATCACCGCCAAATCCTAAAAAAGATGAAAAGATACCTACAGAAAAACCCAAGGTGGTCGCTTATCAATATTATTTAGATGTTTTTGTTCTGGAAAAAATTTATGCAGAACCTAATAATCCAAATTCCGCGTTACTAGGTAGAAAACCTTTGACCAATGCAAAATTATCTACTACCATCACTGGAAATGACCAGGAATTTTTGACAGATAGTACTGGTAAAACCAGAATTACCATTCAACCAGGATCTTTATGGAATTTCCTGGCTGGTAAAGATGGGTATCTAAATAATGCAGCGACTTTTAATGCCGCAGGACTACAAGCTACCCCGGAAAATCCTATTCAAATAGTTGAAATGGAGATCGTCCTCGATAAAATATTTAAAAATACAGAGATTGTTTTAGACGATATTTATTACGATTTAGATAAATGGGATATTCGTTCTGACGCTAAACCCACCCTGGATAAACTAGCTAATACGCTGATCTTAAATCCTCTCATCAGAATTCAACTGGCTTCACATACAGATTGCCGGGGCGTTGATTCCTATAACCAGGTTCTTTCTCAAAGAAGAGCACAATCGGCTATAGAATACCTCATTGGAAAGGGCGTTCCACCCGGACGAATGGTTGCCAAAGGCTTTGGTGAAACCTCACCTACAGCCATTTGTGTCTGTTCGCGATGCACGGAAGAGGAACACCAGCGAAACAGACGAACTACGTTTAAGATTATTGATTAGCGGCTATAAGTAAGAAAATACATCGTGCGCCCGCGAGGAGTGCCCCTACCCGAATAATATGCACCCATTCTTTGGTGGAAATTATCCGCGCAGCAGCCAGTTGTTTGAATCAGGATTTTCAGGATTTCGAGGATTAACCATAACGTCGTTGGTTTGATTCTGAAGTTTTTTATTAAATGGTGCTTTCATTTCACGGTCCCTCGCCGATGCTTTACGCATCGGCGAAAAACGGTATTTAAAGTAACCATCTACGAATAAACAATATACTTGAACAAAAACACTATCCATTATCAGTGAAATCCTATAATCCTTAAAATCCGTGATTCAGAACTGGGTGTTAGGTGCAATTTTCACCTACAAAACCTATAAAGTCAGCATATAAAAAATGAGGCTTTCTTTTTAGACAGCCTCATTTTTACATAAGAAACATAAGGAGCGAACGTTCTTTTTATTTAACCACTATATTGACCATTCTTTTTGGAACAACAATAATTTTCACGACGGTTAGACCCTCTGTCCATTTTTTAATTGGATCGAGCTCCATGGCCGCTGCTTTAATGTCTTCTTCCTTGCCTTGAACATCAAAAAGCAAAGTGGCTCTCAATTTCCCATTGACACTTACGGGATATTCAATGGCGGATTCTTCTAGGTGCTTACTCTCAAAAACAGGAAAATTAGCCTGATGCACAGAACTTTCATTGCCCAATTGATGCCACAATTCTTCACTTAAAAATGGCGCAAATGGTGCTAGCAGGGTTAAGAAAGGTTCGAGCACCTCTCTGTTGTGAACATTCATTTTTTGCCAATCATTCACAGCAATCATGAAAGCACTCACACAGGTATTAAAAGAAAAACGTTCAATATCGTCCTGAATCCTTTTAATCGTTGCGTGTAAAACTTTGAGCGCTTCAGGTGTTGCGGGAGTGTCCGTTACCAACCATTTACCGTCTGCGTCTCTAAACAAATGCCATACTTTTCTCAAAAACTTATAGACACCATCTATACCTTTTGTATCCCAGGGTTTCGCTTGTTCAACGGGGCCGAGGAACATTTCATACATTCTAAAGCAATCTGCCCCATATTTTGAGACAACATCATCAGGATTGATCACATTATACAATGATTTCGACATTTTGCCTACTTCAGAATGGGTTATCAGCTGAAAAGTATCTCCTTCATTTGATGGAGTAAAAACACCTTGTTCAAGCACCCCACCCTCTGATTCAAAAAAGGCAGACACAAATTCAGGTCTCCACGAAATAAACTGACTTACCCCATTTTCATTGAGATGTGAGCCCTGCATGTTTCCATAATCTGTAATATAATCTACCAACACAGGCATTCTGGTAAAGGCAAGACCTTTTGCTTCTTCATTTTTAAACAAAGAGGCTGAAATAAATCTACTTTTACCTGCTACTTTATCCTTTTGCAAGTAAATAGATTCCACCACCCCTTGAATCATACCTTGATTAATCAATTTTTTATATGGCTCAATGGTTGGCACTTTACCCAGATCATATAGGAATTTATGCCAAAAACGGCTATACATTAAATGCCCCACGGCATGTTCCGTACCTCCGACATACAGATCTACATCTTTCCAATAATTCAAGGCATTTTCCCCGGCAAAAACCTGATTATTTGTAGGATCCATATAGCGTAAAAAATACCAGGAGGAACCGGCAAAGCCGGGCATGGTATCTGTTTCACGTTTAAACCCATTAGGAAGATTCACCCAATCCTGCGCTCTGGCAAGAGGAGAAACTGCGCCTGAAGCGGGTTGAAAATTTTCCAAAACGGGTAATTCCAGGGGAAGTTCATCTTCACTCAAGGGTATTGCTATGCCCTCTTCATCGTATATAATAGGAAAAGGTTCCCCCCAATATCTTTGACGGCTATAAATAGCATCGCGTAATTTATAATTCACTTGTCTGGAGCCAATATTTTTAGCTTCGATTTCCTTTAACATACATTCAATGGCTGCGGGAACCTCCATGCCGTCAAGGAATTCAGAATTAATCATTAAGCCCAGTTTATCATGACGCGTTGCCCCTGGATAATTTGACTTATCAATCACCTCAATAATTTCCAGCCCAAATTTAACGGCAAATAAATGATCGCGATCATCGTCACTTGGCACGGCCATAATAGCGCCAGTTCCATAATCCTTCAAGACATATTCACCGATATAAATAGGAATTTTCTTTCCATTAAACGGATTAATAGCATAAGCGCCAAGGAACTCTCCGGTAACTTCCTTTACTTCGGCCATTCTTTCCCGTTCAGACCTGCTTTGCGCGTAGTCTAAATATTTTGCCACTTTCGGGGCTTGATCTTTTGTGGTCAACAAAGAAACCCATTCGTGTTCGGGCGCTAAAACCATAAAAGTAACGCCAAAAAGGGTATCAGGACGAGTGGTAAAAATTTCCAGTTGAACATCGTGCCCTTCTATGCCGAAGAACATTCTTGCGCCTTCCGAACGACCAATCCAATTGGATTGCATTTTTTTCATGGCATCAGAATAGTCCAGGGTCTGCAGGTCATTTAACAATCGTTCAGCATAAGCTGTGATTCTTAGCGACCACTGCATCATAGGTTTTTTCTCTACGGGATGCCCTCCCCTTTCTGACAAACCATCTTTCACTTCATCGTTAGCCAACACGGTACCCAGAGCTTCACACCAATTAACATAAGTAACTTTTCTGAAGGCCAGACGAAAGTTCATCAACATATTTTCCTTTTCCCCTTTGGATTTTGCGTTCCATTCCTCCGCACTAAAGCGTTCAATGTCGCTATGCACGGCATTTAAATGGCTGGAACCATGGGTACTAAAATGATTTTCGAGTTCGGAGACAGGCTTAGCCATATTGGCTTTGGTGTCATAATAATGAGAAAAAAGTTGCAGGAAAATCCATTGAGTCCATTTATAATAAGATGGATTAGACGTTTGCACCTCTCTGTCCCAATCGAAACTAAATCCAAGATTATCTAACTGACCTCTGTATCT